>JAJYHA010000235.1 GCA_021784995.1 Myxococcales bacterium | reverse complement strand
TCTGGTCCCGGTCTCGGGGGAGCTCCACCCCGGAGACCGGGTGGTCGTCGACGGCGCCATCTTCGTCCTGGGGAGCCTTTAGGGGTCGCGATGGTCCAGCGGATCGTCTCCTTCGCCATGCGGTACCGCGGCCTCGTGGGGCTGCTGGCGGTGATCCTGGTCGCCGGCGGCCTGCTCGCCTTCCGCGAGCTGCCGGTCGAGGCCTACCCGAACCCGGTGCCGCCGCTGGTCGAGGTGATCGTCCAGCCTCCCGGGTGGAGCGCCGAGGAGGTGGAGCGCTACGTCACCATCCCGGTCGAGGTGGGGCTCTCGGGGATGCCGGGGCTCGACCACCTCCGCTCCCAGTCGCTCTACGGCCTCGCCGACGTGAAGTGCTACTTCAAGTGGGGGGTCGACTACACCGCGGCGCGCCAGGAGGTGATCAACCGCCTCCAGTTCATCCAGCTGCCGCAGGGGATGCAACCCCAGCTCTCCCCCTGGAACGCCATCGGCGAGATCTTCCGCTACAACGTCCGGGGGAAGGGCTACTCGGTCCAGGAGCTGAAGACCGCCGCGGACTGGATCCTGGAGCGCCAGTTCAAGCAGGTCCCGGGGGTGGTCGACGTCACCACCTTCGGCGGCGAGACCCGCGAGTACCACGTCGAGGTCGACCCGGTCCGCCTCCGGGCCCGGGGCGTCTCGCTCGCCCAGCTCACCGCCGCCATCGCCAGCGCCAACCAGAACGTCGGCGGCCAGCGCCTGACGGTCGGGGAGCAGTCCTACACCATCCGCGGCGTGGGGCTCATCGCGTCGCTCGACGACATCCGGAGCGTCACCGTGGCCGAGCGCGGGGGCGTCCCGGTGGCGGTCCGCGACGTCGCCGAGGTGACCGCCGGCCACGCGCCGCGGCTCGGGATCGTGGGGCGGGACGGCGACGACGACGTGGTCCAGGGGACGGTCCTGATGCGCTACGGCGCCGAGACCGACGCCACGCTCCGGGGCATCTACCAGCGGCTCGAGTTCATCCGGGCGAACCACCTCCTCCCCCCGGGGATGGAGATCGTCCCCTACTACGACCGCTCCCACCTCATCCACCTCACCACCCGGACCGTCCTCGAGAACCTCCTCGTGGGCATGGTCCTCGTCACCCTGGTGCTCGTCGCCTTCCTGGGGAGCCTCCGCGCCGCCCTGGTGACCGCGCTCAACATCCCGCTCGCCCTCCTGATCGCCTTCATCGGGATGGTCGCCACCGGCACCTCGGCGAACCTCATCTCCCTCGGCGCCGTCGACTTCGGCATCGTCGTCGACTCGACGGTGATCATGGTCGAGAACCTCTTCCGCCACCTCGGGCCGCACGGGCGGGGGAGCATCTTCGAGCGGATCCGCGCCGCGGCCGGCGAGGTGGGGCGGCCGATGGCCTTCTCCACCCTGATCATCGCCGTGGCCTTCCTCCCCCTCTTCACGATGCGCGGGGTCTCCGGGGTGATCTTCGGCCCCATGGCGCTCACCTACGCCTTCGCCATCGGCGGCGCCATCCTGCTCGCCCTCACCCTCACCCCGGCGCTGGCCACCGCGGTCATCCCGGCGGAGGCCGAGGAGCGCGAGACGGCGCTGATGCGGCTCCTCCACCGGCTCTACGCGCCGCTCTTCGACCTCGGGCTCCGCTTCCCCCGGCTGGTCCTCCTCCTCCCGGTCCTCTTCATCGTCCTGACGGCCGCCCTCTTCCCGCTCCTCGGCTCCGAGTACATGCCGAAGCTCGAGGAGGGGAACTTCTGGATCCGGGCGACCCTCCCGCGATCGATCTCCCTCGAGGAGTCGGCGCGCCACGTCGGGCGGATGCGCGCGATCCTCCGCCGCCACCCGGAGGTGCTCACCGTGGTGTCGCAGCTCGGCCGCCCCGACGACGGGACCGACGTCGCCGGGTTCAACAACATCGAGCTCTTCGCGCCGCTCCAGCCGTTCGACGAGTGGCCGCGCGGGCTCGACAAGGCGCGGCTCACCGACACCCTCTCCGAGGAGCTCGCCCAGGCCTTCCCCGGGGTGGTCTTCAACTTCTCGCAGTACCTCTCGGACAACGTCGAGGAGGCGATCTCCGGGGTGAAGGGGGAGAACAGCGTGAAGGTGGTCGGCCCCGACCTCCAGCGCAACGAGGCGGCGGCCGGCGCCGTCGTCGACGTCATGGCGCGGGTCAAGGGGGTCAAGGACCTCGGCCTCTTCAGCTCGATGGGGCAGCCCTCCATCCGCATCGTCCCCGACCGGGCCCTCTGCGCCCGCTCCGGCCTCAACACCGGCGACGTCGAGGCGGTGGTCGCCGCCGCCATCGGCGGCCAGGCGGTGACCCAGGTCTTCGAGGGGGAGCGGAGCTTCGCCCTCACCGTCCGCTGGCTCCGCCCCTTCCGCGGCTCGCTGGCCGCCATCCGGGCGATCACCGTCTCGACCCCCGACGGCGGCCAGGTCCCGCTCGCCCAGATCGCGGCGATCGACCAGGAGGAGAGCCCTTCGGTCGTCTTCCGCGAGGACGGCAGCCGCTACGCGCCGGTGAAGTTCTCGGTCCGCGGGCGCGACCTCGGCTCGACCATCGAGGAGGCGCAGCGCCGGATCGCCGAGGAGGTCCGGCTCCCCCCGGAGACCCACCTCGAGTGGGCCGGGCAGATCAACGAGCTCCGGGACGCGATGCGACGGCTCGCCTGGATCATCCCCCTCTCGGTGGTCCTGGTCGGCTTCCTGGTCTACGGCGCGGTGAAGACCTGGGTCGACACCCTCCTCGTCCTCCTCTCCATCCCCATCGCCTGCACCGGCGGCCTGATCGCCCTCCTCGTGGCCGGCCAGCCGTTCTCGGTCTCGGCGGCGATGGGCTTCGTGTCGATCTTCGGGATCGCGATCCAGGACGCGATCCTGGTGGTCACCTACGCCCAGCGCCGGTGGGC
>JAJYHA010000496.1 GCA_021784995.1 Myxococcales bacterium | reverse complement strand
CACCGGCTCAACGTTGCCGGCGACAGCTTCGTTCGCAACGTGTGGGGCGTCGGCTACCGCCTGATCGACACCGGCGCAACACCGGTGCGATAGGGCAGGTCACCGAACGCCGTGGTGCGCGGGACCACCCTCCCCGATCCTGGCGTCCCGCGGGCGCCCGGGGAGGCGGGCCGACGGGATGAACACCCTGCAGATCCTCTGGAGCGGCGTCGCCCAGGGGATGATCTACGCGCTGGTCGCGTTCGGCTACAACATCACCTTCGCCACCTCGCGGACGCTCAACTTCTCCCTCGGCAACATCCTCATGCTCGGGGGGGTGACCGGCTTCGTCCTGGCGATGACCCACGCCTGGCCGGCGGCGGCGGCGGTGGCCGGGGTGCTGGCGGTCGGGGCGGTCACCGGGGTGGTGCTCCAGAAGGTGGCGGTCGAGCCGTCGCTCCGGACCCGCTCCCCCTACGCCTGGATCCTGGCGACGCTCGCCTTCGGCATCGTCATCCGGAACGGCGTCGAGGTCTGGTGGTCGACCGACGACTTCAAGATGCGCTCCCCGCTCGGGGACGATCCGATCCGGCTCTTCTCCGGCGGCCGGCCCGGGGGCGGCATCGGCGTCTACCCGCAGGAGATCCTGATCATCGGCGTCTCGCTCGGGATCGTGGCGCTCGTCGAGGTGCTCCGCCGGAGGACCCTCCTCGGCAAGGCGCTCACCGCCGTCTCCGAGGACCGGGAGACGGCGAGCCTCATGGGCATCGACCAGCGGCGCATCGTCCTCCTCTCCTTCGCGGTCTCGGCCGCGATCGCCGCCGCCGGCGGGATGCTGGTCGCGCCCATCACCCTCGTCTCGGCCACCATGGGCACGGTGCTCGGGGTGAAGGCCTACGCCGCGTCGATCATCGGCGGGCTCGAGTCGGGCCTGGGCGCGGTGGTCGGCGGCCTGGTGATCGGCCTCTCCGAGAGCCTCACCGCGCGCTTCGTCTCGACCGGCTACAAGGACGTCCCGGGCTTCGTCATCCTGATCGTGCTCCTCCTCGTGCGCCCGTCCGGCCTCTTCGGCCGCGCCGCCATCCGGAAGGTCTGAGCGTGGCCGGCGGGCGGGCGGGGGCGGGCGGGGCGGGGGCGGGGCGGGGGGCGCGGCGGCTCTGGCCGCTCCTCCTCGTCCTCCCGCTGCTGGCGCCGGTCCTGGTGCGGAACCCCTACTGGATCCAGGCGATCGGCACCCGGATCCTCGTCTACACCCTCCTCGTCGCCTCGCTCGACCTGGTGGTCGGCTACATCGGCGACGTCTCGATCGGCCACGCCGGCTTCTTCGCCATCGGCGCCTACACGGTGGCCATGCTCACCGCGACCCCGGCCCTGAACCCCGACTCGACGGTCACCGCCTTCCCCCAGGTGCCCTTCCTGCTCGCGCTCGCGGCCGGGGTGCTCCTCGCCGCCGGCGCCGGCTTCGCGCTCGGGTTCCCGGCGCTCCGCTCCTCGGGGCCGTACCTCGCGGTGATCACCATCGCCTACGGGCTGATCATCTTCACCGCCATCAACGAGCAGGAGACGCTGACGAACGGCACCCGCGGCGTCACGCTCCCCCGCCTGGTCATCGGCGGGGTGGACCTCGCCGAGAGCCGCTACGTCTACCTGCTCTACCCCATCCTGGTCGCGGTGCTCTGGGGGCTCGCGAACCTGGGGCGGAGCTTCTGGGGGCGGGCCTTCGCGGCGATCAAGGGGAGCGCGGTCGCGGCCGCCTGCTCGGGGATCAGCCGCCCCTACTACAAGGTCTGGGCCTTCGTCCTGTCGGCGGGGGTGGCCGGGCTCGCCGGCGGCCTCTTCTCGCAGATCGACTCCTACGTCGCGCCCAACACCTTCAGCTACAACCTCTCGGTCGAGTACCTCATCGCCCTCATCTTCGGCGGCGTCCGGTCGGTGCTCGGCAACCTGATCGGCGCGGCGGTGGCGGTGCTCCTCCCGGACCTCTTCAGCGCCTTCCAGGACTACCGGCTCATGGTCTTCGGGCTCCTGCTGCTGGTGGTCCTCTTCTACCTGCCGGAGGGGGCGGCCGGGGTGATCCGCCGGCTCACCGTCCGGCTCGGGGCGCGGGCGCGCGAGCGGGACCGGGGCGCGCTCGCCGCCGCGGCGGAGGGGATCGACGTCCTCTCCGGGCTCGCGCCCCCCGGCGAGGGGGACGCCCTCCGGCTCCAGGGCGTCACCATGCGCTTCGGCGGGCTCGTCGCGGTGAACGAGCTCTCCCTCTCGGTCCCCCGCGGCACCGTCCGCGGCCTCATCGGGCCGAACGGCTCCGGCAAGAGCACCACGGTGAACCTCCTCACCGGGCTCTACGCGCCGAGCGGCGGCCGGATCGAGAGCTTCGGCCGCGACCTGGCGCGCGTCCCGACCGCGCGGCGGGCCCGGGCGGGGATGGCCCGCACCTTCCAGAACCTCCAGCTCTTCGGCGACCTGACGGTCCTGGAGAACGTCCTCGTCGGGCTCCACCCGTCGTTCCGGGCGAGCCTCCTCCAGGTCGTCCTCTCCACCCCCGCGGCGCGGCGGGAGGAGCGGGCGGCGCGGGCCCGGGCCTACGCCCTCCTGCGCTTCGTGGGGATCGAGGCGGTGGCCTTCGAGCGCGCCTCCAACCTCGCCTACGGCCAGGCGCGGCGGCTGGAGCTCGCGCGGGCCCTCGCCGGTCGCCCGCGGATCCTCCTCCTCGACGAGCCGGCCGCCGGCCTCACCTCCTCGGAGATCGAGGCGATCAGCGCGCTGGTGCGCCGGATCGCGGCCGCGGGCGTGACGGTCCTGCTGATCGAGCACCACATGGACATGGTCATGGGCGTCTGCGACACCGTCTCCGTCCTCGACTTCGGCCGGAAGATCGCCGAGGGGACGCCGGCGGCCGTCCAGGCCGACCCGGCGGTGATCGAGGCCTACCTG
>JAJYHA010000343.1 GCA_021784995.1 Myxococcales bacterium | reverse complement strand
CCGATCTGCCGGACCGGTAGCCGGTCATGCCGCTCCGCTTCGAGCAGGAGTGGATGGCGATCACGTTCTCGACCTGCACCTGGAGCATCGAGAGCGGCGGCTCGCCGAAGTAGACGTCGGCGTAGCACTCGTCGCTCGCCACCAGGAACCCGTGCCGGAGCGCGGCCCGCCCCACGCGCTCCAGGTAGTCGCGCGGCGCGGTGGCGCCGGTGGGGTTGTGCGGATAGCTCACCCAGAAGAGGAGGGTACGCGAGAGCAGCTCGTCGCCCAGCTCCTCGGGCTCGATCAGGAAGCGCCGTGCCGCCGTGAGCGGCACCTTCACCGGCTCGAGCCCCGCGAAGCGCGTCCCGACCTCGTAGGTGGGATAGCCCGGGTCGGGCATGACCACCTTCGTCCGACGCGGATCGCCCCCGGCGAAGGCGAACGGCAGGTGGAAGATGGTCTCCTTGGCGCCCGTCGCGGGCACGATCTGCCGCTCGGGATCGACGGCGACGCCGAAGCGCCGCCTCACGTATCCGGCGCAGGCGCGGCGCAACGCCGCCGTCCCGGCGGCGCTCGGGTACTGCGAGACGTCCGGGACGGCGGATCGGACAGCCTCCCGCAGGAAGGCCGGCGTGGGCTCGCGGGGATCGCCGAGGCCGAAGTCGAACAGCCTCCGCCCCTGGGCGCGGAGGGCCTGCTTCTTCTCCTCGAGCGCGACCATCAAGTTCTTCTGGATGGCGCCGAGGACCGGATTCGTGGGGACGTTCTTCACGGGACCGCGGAGGATATCGTCGGCGGGGAAAAAGCGCATTATAAGCGCCGCATGCTCAGCTACGACGTCGTGGTGATCGGGTCCGGGCCGGCCGGCGAGCACGGCGCCGTCCAGGCCGCCTCCTACGGCAAGAAGGTCGCGCTGGTCGAGAAGGAGGCGGTGCCCGGGGGCGCCAGCGCCAACACGGGCACCATCCCGTCCAAGGCGCTCAGGGAGACGGCCCTCGCCATCCTCCAGGCGCGCAGCCGCGACGCCCACGGCGTCCAGCTGCAGGTGTCCGGGACGGTCACGGTCCCCGAGCTGATGGGCCGGCGCGGCCTCGTCACCGCGCGCGAGCACTCGCGCATCCGGACCCGCCTCACCAACGCGGGGGTGGAGACCTTCCGCGGGATCGCCGGGTTCGAGGATCCGCACACCATGCGCATCACCGTGCCGGACGGCTCCTCGCAGCAGATCCGCGCCGACATCATCCTCCTCGCCACCGGCACGCACCCGGCGCACCCCCCCCAGTACACGTTCGACCACCAGCACGTGTACGACTCGGACTCCATCCTGCAGCTCGACCACGTGCCGCGCTCGCTGGCCATCCTGGGCGGCGGCGTGGCCGGGTGCGAGTACGCGTCGATCTTCGCGGCGCTGGGCGTGCACGTGGCCATCATCGACTCGAAGCCGCGCCTGCTGCCCTGGCTCGACGCCGAGCTGTCGATCGCCATGCAGGACCTCTTCGCGGTGGCCGGCATCGACATGTACCAGCAGGTGCGGGCCCAACGGCTCGAGATCGGCGACCGCGACGTCCTGGTCACGCTCTCGGACGGCTCGCGCCTGGTGGCGGAGAAGGTGCTGGTGGCGGCGGGGCGGGTGGGGAACGTGGAGGCGCTCGAGCTGGGCGCCGCCGGCCTGGTGGCGACCGACAAGGGCTACCTGGAGGTGAACGCCAACTACCAGACCCGGGTCCCGCACATCTACGCGGCGGGCGACCTGATCGGCTTCCCCGGGCTCGCCTCCACCTCGATGGAGCAGGGGCGCGTGGCGATGACGCACGCGATGGGGAAGAAGTACCAGCAGAAGGTGTCCGAGCTGCTCCCCGTCGGCATCTACACCATCCCCGAGGTCTCCTCGGTGGGCGACTCCGAGGAGGCGCTGACCGGCAAGGGCGTCCCCTACGTGGTGGGCAAGACACCGCTCACCGAGAACGCGCGCGCCAACCTGGTCGGCGAGGCGGTGGGGTTCCTCAAGATCCTCGCGTCGCCCAAGGACGGCGAGCTCCTGGGCGTGCACTGCATCGGCCCGCACGCCTCGGAGCTGGTCCACCTGGGCGCGGCGGTGATGGCGCTCGGCGGCACCATCCACTACTTCACGCAGGCGGTGTTCAACTACCCGACGCTCGGGGAGGCCTACAAGTACGCGGCCTACGACGCGCGGGCGCAGCTGAAGCGCATCGGGGCGCCGGGCGCGCAGCTCAGCGTCGCCGCGATCCCGCGCGCGAGCTGACCCCGGCGGCCGGCGGCGCCCCGGGACCGCGAACCCCGCGATTCAGCCGAGCCGGGTGCGCGCGGTCGCCAGCGCCTCGTGGACCTGCTCCAGGGCCCTCCGCGCCTCGGCCAGCTCGTCGCGCTCCTTGCGCGCCTCGGCCGCCTCGCGGGCGAGGTCGTCACGCTCCCGGGTCACCTGGGCCAGCGCCGCGCGCAGGCGGGCCGCGTCGGTGGCGCGCTCCTGCAGCTCCGTGCCCAGCCGGGCCACCTCGGCCTCGGCCTCGGCGCGCTTCCGCTCCGACTCGTCGGCGCGTCCGGAGAGGCCGTCGAGCAGCGCCTGCCGCTCCTCGTCGAGGGCGGTGAGCGCCTGGGCGCGCGCCACCGCGCCGTCGCGCTCCTCCTCCAGGGCGCTCATCTCGGCCAGCATCTCCTCCAGCACCCTCCGCTTCTCCTCCACCTGCTGCTCCATCACGGCGAGGCGCTCCGCGCCGCGCCGCGCCTCCGCGGCACCGCGCGCCAGCTCGGTCCGGGCCTGGTCGAGGTCGGCCCGCAGCGCCACCTCCACCTCCCGCGCCCGCTGCAGCTGCGCCTCGAGGTCGCGCACCAGCGCCAGCGCGCTCTCCCCGGCGCGCGCCGGCGTCTCCGGCAGGACCGGCATGGGAGGCGCGGGCCGCGCCGCGGCCGCCAC
>JAJYHA010000151.1 GCA_021784995.1 Myxococcales bacterium | reverse complement strand
GGCGGGGAGCGCCACCATCATGCAGGTGCGCCGCCCGCGCGGCGCCCGGGAGGTTTCGATGGCCCTCGACTTCGGCGCGATGGATCTCCGCGATGCGCTCGACCTGGCGATCCTGATGGAGGAGGAGGCGCGGGAGCGCTACGCCGGCTTCTCCCGGCTGGTCGGCGGCCGCTACCCGGGCGACGCCGACGCGACCTTCGCGGCGATGGCCGGCTTCGAGGCGAAGCACGGGGAGCAGCTGCGGGCGCGCCGGCGGGCGCTCTTCCACGACGCGCCGGCGCGCGTCCGCGCCGAGGATCTCGACGACGCCGAGGCGCCCGATCGCGGGGCGCCGCGGACCTTCATGTCCCCGTCCGACGCCGTCGCGGTGGCGATCGCCGCGGAGGAGAAGGCCTTCCGGTTCTTCGACGAGGCCCTCCCCCACGTGCGCGATCCGGAGGTCCGCGCCCTCTTCGCCGAGCTCCGCGAGGAGGAGGTCGACCACCGGCGGCTGCTGCTGGAGCGGGCGGGCCGGCTGCCGCCCGGCCCCGATCTCGCCGAGGAGGAGGCCGATCCGCCCGGCTCGGACCCGGGGTGACCCCGCCCGGAGCGCTTGCGGCTTCCCCCTCGCTGCGCGACTCTCCCCGCCGAATGCACGACACCTTCGAGTGGAGCGGCCCGGGCGCCGAGCGGATCTTCTGGATCGACCCGCCCGAGGTCGCCGGGGCGCGCCACCTCAGGCTGCGCCGCAGCGCCGGGGACGACTGCTGGGACTTCTCCGCCGTCCTCGAGCGGGGAGGGGAGGCGCGCGAGGTCGGCGAGGCGATCCAGGGTGAGCGGGTCGCCGAGGACCACGCGATCAAGTACGCGATCCAGGGGATCGCCCGGGTCCACGGGGTCTCGGCGGCGCCCGGGACCCCGGCGCCGGACGCCGGGGAGGGAGAGCTCCTCGTCGCGCGGCTCTGGAAGGCGCTCACCGATCGGTGGGGCGCGCCGGGCTCGCCGTAGGCCCCGCCGGGCCGGGCGTGCCCGGGCCCTCCCGGATCAGTGGTGGTGCCCCTCGGGGCCGTGGACGTGGCCGTGCTCGAGCTCCTCCTCCGTCGCCGCCCGGACCTCCGCGACGGTGACGTCGAAGTGCAGCGTCTTCCCGGCCAGCGGGTGGTTGAAGTCCACGATCACCACCTCGCCCTCGAGGCTGCGCTCGACGCCCTTCACCACGAAGGGGAGGGGCTCCCCGTCGGGCCCCTGGGCGACGAGCTCCATCCCCTCGGCCGGCTCGAACCCCTCGGGGAACTCGCGCCGGGGGACGCGCTGGATGCCCCCGGGGTCGGCCTCGCCGTAGCCGTCGGCGGGGGAGACGGCGACCTGGCGGCGGGCGCCCGCCTCGAGCCCCTCGAGCTCGCGCTCCAGGCCGGGGACGATCTGGGACTCGCCCTGGATGTAGACGAGGGGATCCCCCGGCTCGGAGGCGTCGATCACCTCGCCGTCGCCGAGGTGGAGCGAGTACTGGAGCGACACGACGCTGCCCTTGCCGATCTTCATGGCGCCTTCCGCGGGAGGGGCCGGGCGCCTGTCGAGCGGCGCGGCCCTGGAGGCGCGGGTCATAGCACCGCCGGGGTCGCCGGCGCACCCGGATTCGCCAGGGGGCGGGGCGGGGGCGACCGGCCCCGGGCGGTCACCCGGCGACGGCCCGGGCCGGCGCCGCGTCGGCGGCCAGCCGGGCCTCGAGGTCGTCCAGGATCTGCTGCGCCGTCGGGAGGGCGGTGACGTCGGTCTCGGGGATCCGGGTGATGCTCTGCCCGGTGTAGAAGAGGCCGTTCTTCACGTCGCCCTTCACCGCCGCCGCCAGGAGGGCGTCGGTGATGCAGAAGCTCTCCTTGAAGTTCGACGCGCGGCAGAGGCACAGGTCCTCGCCCAGGCACTCGACGCAGGCCTTCTTCCGGCCGTGGTAGCCCTCCTTGCCGTAGAACCAGGCCTTGGAGCGGGGGGGGAAGGCCTCCCCGCGGGCCAGCGCCTCGGTGAAGTCGTTCCGGACCGCGCGCGCCTTCATCCCCTTCACGCAGCTGGTGATGAGGGTGATGTCGTCGGCGGTCTTGCCGAGGTGCATCTCCTTGAAGGCCGGGTGGGCGTCGCCGTCGGAGCAGGCGAGGAACCGGGAGGCCATCTGCACGCCGGCGGCGCCGGCCGCGAGGTAGCGGGCCACGTCGGCGGCGTCCACCCCGCCGGCGGCGACGACCGGGAGGCGCGTGGCCGCGAGCACCTCGTCGACGAGCGTCGGGAGCGGGTGCCCGATGTCGCCGATGTGGCCGCCGGCCTCGGCGCCCTCGGCGACGACGAAGTCGGCGCCCCACTTCTCGTACATGGCGGCGAGCCGGCCCGACGAGACGATCCCGGCGAAGGGGACGCCGCCGGCGCGGCACCACTTGATGATCTCGCGCGAGATCCCGGCCCCCTGGACGATGAACGAGACCTTCTCCTCGATCGCGATCCGGGTGCAGGTCTCGAACTCGGCCTTGTTGATCGCGGCCATCAGGTTCACGCCGACGAAGCCCCCCGGCGCCTCGGCGCGCGCGCGCCGGATCTCGGCGCGGAAGTGCTCGGCGCTCTTCACCACCGCCGACACCGTGCCCACGCCGACCAGCCGCGCGCCGCGGTGGCGCGCCACCTTGCCGGAGAGCCCGTCGGAGGCGTGGATGCCCATCCCCCCCTGCACGAGGAGGCGCCGCCCGCCGGCGACGATCGCCTCGATGGCCGCGCGATCGAGCCGGGCGAGCGGCGCCGCGTCCGGGTCGTGGAGGGTGGCCTGCTCGGCGCCGGCGGTCATGGGGTCGTCTCCTCGTCAGTGCCTGCGGTGCGGCGTGGCGATGGAAGGAGCCTAGGGGGATCGTGTCACGCTCGTGTCACGGCTCCGGTGACGAAGTCACGACGCGTCGCGCCAGCGTTCGCTT
>JAJYHA010000451.1 GCA_021784995.1 Myxococcales bacterium | reverse complement strand
ACTCCAGGATCGGCTCGCCCCGCGCCGCCAGGTAGACGCGCGCCGCCTTGGTCGCGATGAGCGACTGGAAGTTCACGAGGGCGAGCAGCGGCGTCTCGAGCAGCATGCACGGGATGATGGGGCCGCGCACCCGCAGGACCGGCTCCCAGGGGAAGACGGCCGTGCCCTCCGGCACGGCGTCCACGTCGACGTCGAGCCGGAGGGCGCCCAGCAGCTCCAGGAACCCCTCCTCGAAGAGCGGCGCGCCCGACAGATCGCGCTGCTCGCGCAGGAACTCCAGGTCGGAGGCATCGAACCGGTAGCGCGACACGTGGTCCACGACGGCGTCGAGGCCGGCGGCGATCGTGAACCCGCCCTGGAACGGGTTCTTCCGGAACGACAGGGTGAAGACCGCCTCGTCGGAGGCGACGCCGCTCTTCCAGGCGGCGGCGGCCATGGTCAGCTCGTACAGGTCCGTCAGGAGGGCCAGCGACGGGCGGTACAGATCGGTCGGGGCGGGCATGCCGGGCCTCGTCGGCGCGACGGGACGGAAAGGAGCGCGGGGGCGACCCGCAGGCCTCGCGGCCGCGGATCGCCCCCGCGTCGCCGCCTCTCACTTGAGGCCGTTCTTCACGAACTTCGCGAGCGCCTGGATCTGCTCGCCGGACAGCTTGTCCTTGTAGGCGGCCATCTTGGGCGGCTTGCCGCTCGAGATCGCGTTCGCGATGTCCGCCTCGGCCTTGGCCTTCAGGGTCGTGAGGTCCGTGGCCTGGAGCTTCTTGCCCATGGCGGTCGAGCTCTTCCCGTCCGGCCCGTGGCACATGGCGCACTTCTGGGCGAAGAGGGTCTTCGCGTCCTCCGCGCGGGCGGTGGTGATGCCGAGCGCCAGGACGACGGCGAGCGTTACGACGAGTCGGTGCATGTGTCCTCTCCTTGCGATTTCGCGTCAGGCGCCGACGGCCGGGGCCGCTGGGTGAGCCTCGTGCGTCGCGTCCCGCGCCTGGAAGGCGCCGGTCATGATCGGCACGGCGATCTTGACGAGCACAGTGAACACCAGGAAGCCGACGCCGAACACGCCGGCCGCGATGGCCCATTCCGTCGCGGTCGGGCGGTACTCGTATATCTCACCGAGCGTATCCGGCGTCATCCCCGGAATGACGAGCCCCATCCCCTTCTCGATGTAGACACCGGCCCAGATGAGGAGGCACCCCAGGTTGAGCGTCACGAAGTTCCTGCGCGTGCGCGGCACCAGGAAGAGGAGGAACGCGAGGACGCTGCACGCGAGCGCCAGCCATGCGAACGGCACGAGCGCCTTGTGGTCGCCGATCCCGTTCCAGAGGTACTCGGTGTAGAGCAGGTGCTCGGTCGCGGAGTAATACTCCTTGAAGACCTCGGACCCGAGCAGGAACAGGTTCACGAACATGGCGTACGACATCAGCTCGGCGACCTTGAAGATCGCCTCGTCCTTGATGTCGATGCCCGCCGTGCGGCGGAGCACCTGGAACAGGATGATCATCACCGCCGGGCCGGAGCAGAAGGCCGAGGCGATGAAGCGCGGCGCGAGGATGGAGGCGTTCCAGAAAGGGCGCGCCGCCATGCCGTTGTAGAGGAACGCCGTGACGGTGTGGATCGAGACCGCGGCCGGGATCGAGATGAGGACCAGGGGGACGATGAGCGCCTTGTTGTAGTGCTGCCCGTGGTAGCCCTTGTAGAGGATGTGGATCACCACGGTCAGGTTGAGCGCCAGGTACCCGTTCAGCACCAGCGCGTCCCAGCTCAGCATGGAGCGCGGCCAGTTGGGCGATCCGACGAAGGGCACGATGTGCAGGAAGCGATCGGGGCGCCCCATGTCCACCAGGATGAAGAGGAGGCACATGGTGATGGCGGAGACGGCGAGCAGCTCGCCGAGGATCACCACCTCCTTGATGGGCTTCCAGTCGTACACGTAGGCGGGGATGACGAGCAGCACCGCCGCCGCCGCGACGCCCACCAGGAAGGTGAAGTTGCCGACGTAGAAGGCCCAGCTCACCTGATCGCGCATGTTGGTCGCGATGAGGCCGGTCTGGAACTGGTGGGCGTAACCGATCAGCCCCACGAGGATCATGGCGCCGAGGAACGTGAGCCACGCGTAGTAGGACTTGTTGCCGCGCCGGACCAGGCGCGCGCAACCCGCCAGGAACTGCAGGATCCCGGTCATCTGTTCACGCTCCGTCTACGTGGCGTAGAAGTAGTAGAAGTGGGGCTGCGTCGCGAGCTCCTCCTTGAACACGAAGACGCGCTTCGTCTCCATGACGCGGCGGATCTCGCTCCGCGGATCGAGGAGGTTGCCGAACTTCCGCGCCCCGACGGGGCAGATCTCGACGCACGCCGGGTAGCGACCCTCGCGTGAACGCTGGACGCAGAAGGTGCACTTCTCGACGACGCCCTTCGGTCGCGGGCGGTTCCCCAGGTAATGGGTGACCGGGTTCATCTCCTCCTTCGGCAGGGTCGGCTCGGCCCAGTTGAAGTGACGCGCGCCGTAGGGGCAGGCCGACATGCAGCACCGGCACCCGATGCACCAGTCGTAGTCGATGACCACGATGCCGTCGGGCTCCTTCCAGGTGGCCTGCACCGGGCAGACCTTGACGCAGGGCGGGTTGCGGCACTGCTGGCACTGCACCGGCATGTAGAAGTGGCCCGGGCGCGGCACCAGGTCGGCGTCGTAGTAGATGTTGCTGTGGGCGAGGTCGACGCCGTGCGTCTTGTCCATCTCGAGCACCCGGATCCAGTGGATCTGCGGGTTGGCGCGGCTCTGGTTGTTCTCCCGGACGCAGGCGTAGACGCAGCGCCGGCAGCCGACGCAGCGGGACAGGTCGAGGCCGTACCCGAACTCGACGCCGGCCAGCGCCGGCTTGCCCGAGACGTGGACCTCCTTCCCGTACCGCTCCGAGTTCTTCCGCTCCAGCCGGGCGAGGATCTCCTTGACGTCCCTCGGCGAGAGCTCGCGGAAGCTCTTGCGGAGGAAGCCCTCCACGTTGCAGGCGCCGAGGGCGGCCATGGCGGCGCCGGCGGCCGCGGTCCGCATGAAGCCGCGGCGCGTGACGCCGTTCGGCACGCCGTCGTCCCCGAGGACCGGGAGCGCGTCGTGCCCGAACTCCGCCGGGCCACCCTCCCCCGCTCCGACCACCGGCAGGCTCTTCTTCGGGCCGGTCATCGGTGCATCTCCTCGGGACGGGTCGGCGGCGGGAGCGGCTTGATGGGCTTGAAGCGGGGCGAGTGCGGGTTGTGGCAGTTCACGCACAGGTAATAGGTCTTGGGGCCGTCCCACATCCCCACGCGCTTCCCGTGCACGCCGAGGCGCCAGTCGCGGTACTTGTCGCCGTGGCACTGGCCGCAGAGCCGGTAGGACTCGGTGAACGGCACGGGGTCGCCGTTCGAGAGGTGCAGCACGTCGCGGTTCTTGTTGTCGTGGCAGTCGAGGCACCAGCGATGCTCCGCGTCGTGCTCGAACTTGATGTCGTCGTGGAACGCCAGCTCACGACGCGTCGGGTCGCCCGGCTTGTCGTGGCACTGCGTGCACGGGAAGATGCCCGGCGTGAACGGCGGCGGCTCGGCCTGGGCGAGCTGCTCCGGTTTCGCGGGCGCCGGCGGGGCGGCCGCCGCCGCCTCGCTCTCCGCGCACGCCACGCCTGCCGGCGCGAGGGCCACGAGGAGCCCGGCCAGCGAAGACAACAGTAGTCCCTTCAATCGTCGCACGGTGAACCTTTGCTGTTCACCCCCACCCACAGATCAGGGTAGACCTTCGCGGCAACCGAACGTATTGACGCACATCAAGCGTGAAGCGAATCGTGCCGGGCTCCCCCGTTCTGGCGAAACGGATCGTTTCCGGCGCACGGCTCGTTTCGATTCCCTCCTTGGGGACATGACGGGCTGGCCACCGCCGGGCGCTCCGGATGGCTAGATTGCCGCCATGACCCGCCAGGACGTGGACGTGTTCGGGACGCTCGACCGGCTCGCGGTGGACGGCCGCACCTTCCGGTTCCACTCCCTGCCCCGCCTCGCCCACGCGGGGTTCGGGCAGGTGGAACGCCTCCCGGTCTCGCTGCGCGTCGTGCTCGAGTCCCTGCTGCGCAACTGCGACGGGCGGCGCGTCCGCGAGCAAGACGTGCGGGCCCTGGCCTCCTGGCGGCCGGCCGCGGAGCGCACGGCGGAGGTGCCGTTCGTGGTCGCGCGCGTGCTCCTCCAGGACTTCACCGGCGTGCCGTTGCTGGTGGACCTGGCGGCGATGCGCTCCGCGATGGCGCGCCTGGGCGCCGATCCCCGCCGCGTCGAGCCGCGCGTCCCGGTCGACCTCGTCGTCGACCACTCGGTGCAGGTGGACGCGTTCGGCACCCCGGCCGCGCTGGGCGAGAACATGCGGCGCGAGCTCGAGCGCAACCGGCAGCGCTACGAGTTCCTGAAGTGGGGAGCGCAGGCGTTCCACACCTTCCGCATCGTGCCACCGGGGCTCGGGATCTGCCATCAGGTGAACCTCGAGCACCTGGCGCACGGCGTGATGGAGCGCGACGGGCTCCTCTTCCCCGACACGCTCGTCGGCACGGACTCGCACACCACCATGGTCAACGGCCTGGGCGTGGTCGGCTGGGGCGTGGGCGGGATCGAGGCGGAGGCGGCCATGCTCGGGCAGCCCAGCGCGCTGCTCACGCCCGACGTGGTGGGCGTGCACCTGCGCGGCGCGCTGCGCGAGGGCGTCACCGGCACCGACCTCGTGCTCGCCATCACCCAGCTCCTCCGGGCCACGCGGGTGGTCGGGAAGTTCGTCGAGTTCCACGGCGAGGGCGCGCGCAGCCTGCCGGCGCCCACGCGCTGCACGATCGCCAACATGGCCCCCGAGTACGGCGCGACGCTGGGGTTCTTCCCGGTGGACGAGCAGACCCTCCGCTACCTCGAGACGACGGGCCGCACCCCGGGGCAGGTCCGGCTGGTGCGCGCCTACCACGAGGCGCAGGGGATGTTCGGGATCCCCGCCGCGGGCGCGTGCGCCTACTCGAGCGTCGTGGAGCTGGACCTCGCCTCGGTCGAGCCCTCCGTGGCCGGCCCCAGGCGCCCGCAGGACCGCATCGCGCTGGGCGCGCTGAAGGAGCGCTTCGAGGCGCTGCTGCACGCGCAGGACGCCACGGGCTTCGGGCGGCCGCAGGGCGAGACGGCGCGGCGCCCCGGCGACCGGGCCGGCCGGCCCGGCCACGGCGACGTGGTCATCGCCGCCATCACCAGCTGCACCAACACCTCCAACCCGGCGGTCATGCTCGGGGCCGGGCTCCTCGCCCGGAAGGCGGTGGAGCGGGGCCTCACGGTGGCGCCCGGGGTCAAGACCTCGCTGGCGCCCGGGTCGCGCGTGGTCACCGACTACCTGCGGCGGGCGGGGCTCCTGCCCTCCCTGGAGAAGCTCGGCTTCAGCGTGGTCGGCTACGGCTGCACCACCTGCATCGGCAACTCCGGCCCCCTCGACGCCCGCGTCGAGCGCGCCATCGCCGAGGGCGAGCTCGTGTGCGCGGCGGTGCTCTCCGGGAATCGCAACTTCGAGGCCCGCATCCACCCGGCGGTGCGGGCGAACTTCCTCATGAGCCCGCCGCTCGTGGTGGCGTTCGCCATCGCCGGCAGCGTGGCGGTGGACCTGACGCGCGAGCCGCTGGGGAGGGGGCACGACGGGCGCGACGTCCACCTGCGCGACGTGTGGCCGACCGAGGCCGAGATCCAGGCCGTCCTCGGCGCGGCGAGCGACCCCGCCGCGTACCGCCGGAACTACGAGGACGTCGGCACGCAGAACGACGCCTGGAACCGGCTCACGGCGCCGACCGGCGAGGTGTACCCCTGGGACGCCGCGAGCACCTACGTCCGCGAGCCGCCCTACTTCGTGCCCTTCGCGCGGGA
The DNA here is from genome assembly GCA_021784995.1 of Myxococcales bacterium. The sequence continues at coordinate 8,261 of JAJYHA010000451.1, read as the reverse complement.
GCCGGGACCTGCGGCGCCGATCCGCGGCGCGCGGGCGCTCGCCATCTTCGGCGACTCGGTGACCACCGACCACATCAGCCCGGCGGGCGCCATCGAGCCCTCCTCCCCGGCCGGGCGCCACCTGCGGCAGCTGGGGATCGCGCCGGCGGACTTCAACAGCTACGGTGCGCGGCGCGGGAACCACGAGGTGATGGTGCGCGGGACCTTCGCCAACGTCCGCATCCGGAACCTCATGGTCCCGGGCGTCGAGGGCGCCGTCACGGCCCACCAGCCCGACGGCGCGCGCATGTCGATCCACGAGGCGGCGCTGGCCTACCGGAGCGAAGGCGTCCCGCTCGTCGTCCTGGCCGGCCAGGAGTACGGGACGGGGAGCTCGCGCGACTGGGCCGCCAAGGGGACGATGCTGCTCGGGGTCCGCGCCGTGGTCGCGCGCTCGTTCGAGCGCATCCACCGCGCCAACCTGGTCGGCATGGGCGTGCTGCCGTGCCAGTTCCGCGAGGGCGACTCGGCGGCGTCGCTGCGCCTCGACGGGAGCGAGCGCTTCGACCTGGCGGGCGTGGAGGAGATCACCCCGCACCGCCCGGTCACGCTGGTCGTGCACCGCGCCGACGGCCGCCGGGACGAGGTGCCGCTCACGCTGCGGATCGACACGCCCATCGAGGTCGAGTACCACCGGCACGGTGGCATCCTCCCCTACGTGCTGCGCAACCTCCTGGCGGGCTGATCACCGCAGACGTGATTGGCGGGGCTGACGGCCCCCGCCTGTAGTTGCCAGCGAGGGCGCGAGCTTGGGCCCGGACGCCGCCGCGGGCGTGCGCCTGCACAAATTCGCAGCGGGATCTCGATTCAGGTACGGAAAAGGTGCGGCGGGCGATCGGCCAGATCGCCCGCCGCGGTGCTGCTTGGGCTGGGAGCCCGGCACTCCGTACGAGACCTGTGATCTTACGAGGGGAGATCCATGGAGGGAAGAGGACTTCGCAGGAGGATGGGCCTGCTGGCGGCCCGCCTGCCGGAGCTGGACCTGGACGCGGTGGCCGACCCCCGCGCCCGGGAGGGGAAGTGGTCGCTGGGGCAGATCCTGCGAGCGACGCTGGTGGGGCTCATGGCCGGCTGCAGGAGCCTGTGGGACGCCGAGCAGCTCACGGCGAACCTGTCGATCGCGAGCCGGCGCCAGCTCGGGCTGCCGCGGCGGCTGGCGGACACCACGGCGCGCGACGCGCTGTGCCGGCTGTCGCTCGATGAGCTCCGGGCGGCGCTGCACCGGCTCGTCAAGGCGGCGTGGCGCCGGAAGGCGCTGCGATCGGAATTACCCATCCAGGTGGTGGCGCTCGACGGCAAGGTGACGGCGCTGCCGACGCTCAACCACCCGCTCGTGCAGAACCAGCACCCCGAGCACGGCCTGCCGTACGGACTCGTCCGCACGGTCACTGCGGCGCTCGTCTCGGCGCCCGGGCGGCCGTGCATCGACGTGATCCCGCTCCCGGCGAAGCACCAACGAGATGACGCACTTCCAGGCCGCCTTCGCGAGCGTCCTCGAGAGGTACGCCGGGCTCTTCGACGTGGTCACCTACGACGCGGGTGCGCTCTCGGAAGCGAACGGTGCGGCCGTCGTGAAAGCCAACAAGGACTACGTCTTCCGCCTCCGTGGCGACCAGCGCACCATGTACAAGCTGGCCGAGGAGATGCTCGATCCCGCCGACGCAGTCGCACGGACCATCGACGTCCTCGACAGCCGCACGACCGTGACGCGGACGCTCACCCTGGTTGCCGTCGATCCGAGCTGGGGCCATGGCGAGGGCAAGGGACCGGACGAGACCGTCTGGACTCACGCCCGCACGTTCCTGCGCATCGACTCGGAGAAGGTCCGCGACGGCGTCGTCGTGGAGAGCGAGACGCGCATGTCCGTGTCGAGCATGGAACCGAGCCGGCTCACACCCAAGCAGTGGATGCAGCTCGTGCGCGCGCACTGGGGCGTGGAGAACAACAACCACCACACGCTCGACACCGCCTTCGCCGAGGACGACCGGCCCTGGATCGAGGCCGACGCGAACGGCATGCTCGCCGTGCTCGTCCTCCGCCGGATCGCCTACACGATCCTGGCGCTGTACCGCTCGGTGACGCAGCGGTCCGAGGAGAACCGGGCCACTCGCTGGCGCGACCTGATGCACTCGATCTACGTCGCCCTAGTCGCGGCCACGGTCGAACACACGATGAACCTCCGCCGTCGGGAGCTCTGCGCCGCCGTACGCTGACTTGCCGGGCTCCCACCGGCGGCGCCGACATCGCAGGGCGTCAGAAAGGCGGTCTCCCTGGTCGGCGCCAGCCGACCTCGTCTGCCGCTTGCTCGGGACGCCAGGCGCGATGCCGCCCGGCACCCCCGGGGCGGACCGGCGTAAGCATGGGTAGGTCCAGACCGATCAGGTCTGGCTGATCACCGGCCGGCCGCCAGCCGCCGTCAGAGCCCGCTGCTAGGGTCTCTCCCGCGCCCCGGAACGGTGCGCGCGCTCCCGAGACTCGAGGTCCGCTCCATGGCCACGAAGGTGATGCTCGCCCCCGCGATCGTGCGACGAGAGGCGCCGACCGACGCGCCGCCGCGCGCGGATCCGCATGCCCGCCCGCGGCGGCGTCGGTCGAGCGTCTACGACGCGGACGGCAACGAGGTCTTCATCACGCTCCTGTGCCTGAAGTGCCAGCACGTCCTGCCGCTGGCACAGTTCGGGCTGCGCAGGATGACGGACGGCGCGATCCGGAACCAGCCCTGGTGCAAGAGGTGCCGCAACGGCGCGACCGGGGCCCCTCCGCGCCGGCAGCGCACCCGCGAGGCCGCGGCGCCCGTCGACCGCGCGCCGGCGGGCGACGACTCCGTCGCGAACGCGTCGGTGGTCCGACAGCCCGCCGATCCCTCGGCCCTCGCGGCCCAGGTGATGGCCGCGCTGCACGGCGGTCGCCGCTAGGCTGGCGCTGCGCCGGGAGAGCCTGCGTCTTGTCGTCGCAGGCTCCCGTCTGTCGCCGCCGGCTCCCCTCGCGGAGCCCCACGTTACGGGCTCGTTCTCGGGCTCCGGGCGGCAGACTTTGCGCTTGGCTTGTCCTGGAGCAAGCGCCCGCGAAGCCCTGCGGCGCCTCGCCCAAAGGGGCCGGAACTTCGTTGCGTCGCGGATGGTTGGGCCGGTAGGATTCGTCGCTTCGAATCACCGCGCTCGCAGTTCCACACGATGCCCGAGGGAGGCTTCATGGCCACCACGCAGCTCAAGGCGAAGCTCTTCGAGAAGATCGAGGCGTTCCGCCCGCGGACGCAGAAGCTCAACAAGGAGTTCGGCAACGTCGTCATCGACAAGGTGAACATCGGACAGGCCATCGGCGGCGCGCGCGACGTCCGCTGCCTGGTCACCGACATCTCCTACCTCGACCCGCAGGAAGGCATCCGGTTCCGCGGCAAGACCATCCCGGAGACGTTCGAGGCGCTCAAGGCCCACGTGGTGCCGGGCTGCGAGATGCCGACGGTCGAGAGCTTCTTCTACTTCCTCCTCACCGGGGACGTGCCGACCCGGGAGCAGGCGCAGGAGGTCTACCAGGAGTGGAAGGGCCGCGAGGCGGTCCCGCAGTACGTGTACGACGTGCTCCGCGCCCTCCCCCGCGACACGCACCCGATGACGATGTTCTCGACGGCGATCCTCTCCATGCAGCGCGACTCGAACTTCGCGAAGCGCTACTCCGAGGGGACGCTGAAGAAGAACGACTACTGGGATCCGACGTTCGAGGACGCGATGACGCTCCTCGCCCGCCTGCCCACCATCGCCGCCTACATCTACCGGATGAAGTACAAGGGCGACACGATCATCCCGGCGGACGCCAAGCTCGACTGGGGCGGCAACTTCGCCCACATGATCGGGCAGGTGAAGCCGTACGACGACGTGGCCCGAATGTACTTCATCCTGCACTCGGATCACGAGTCGGGGAACGTCTCGGCCCACACGTCGCACCTCGTGGCCTCTGCCCTGTCGGACATCTTCTACGCCTACAGCGCGGGCATCAACGGCCTGGCCGGACCGCTGCACGGCCTTGCCAACCAGGAGGTGCTGGGCTGGATCCAGAGCGTGATGCGGAAGATGAACAACAAGGTCCCGACCAAGGAGGAGATGAAGACCTTCCTGTGGGACACGCTCAAGGCCGGCCAGGTGATCCCGGGCTACGGGCACGCGGTGCTCCGCAAGACCGACCCGCGCTTCGTCGCGCAGAACGAGTTCGCGCGGAAGCACCTCCCCAACGACCTGACCTTCCAGTACGTGAACACGATCTTCGAGGTCGCGCCGGGCGTGCTCACGGAGCACGGCAAGACGAAGAACCCCTGGCCGAACGTCGACGCGCACTCGGGCTGCATCCAGTGGCACTACGGCGTCCGCGAGTGGGACTTCTACACGGTCCTCTTCGGCGTGGGCCGCGCGCTGGGCGTGCTGGCGAACCTCATCTGGGACCGCGGCCTCGGCTACGCCATCGAGCGGCCGAAGTCGGTCACGACCGCCATGCTGGAGCAGTGGGCGGCGGCCGGCGGCCGCAAGGGCGCGGAGGACTGATCTCCCGCCGGAGCTCCCCGCCCTGCGGGGAGCTCCGCGATCTCCACGTTCCAGCGAGAGGGCCGTCCGCGAGGGCGGCCCTCTCCGTTTCGCGTCGTCAGCGCCCTGCGACGAGCAGCGGCTCGAGGCGCTGCCGCTCCCTGTCGAAGGCCGTCTTCACCGCCCCTTCGAGCCGGACCGTGCGGACGGGCAGGACCGCGAAGGGGTCGAGCACGCGACCGTCGCTCGCCTCGAGCTGGTAGTGGAGGTGCGGCGCGGTCGAGTGGCCGCTGTTCCCGGAGCGAGCGATCACCTCGCCCTTCACCACCTTCCGGCCGGGCTTCATCTCCTTCGGCGCGGCCTCCAGGTGGAGGAAGATGGCCTTGCGGCCGGAGCGGGGATCGCGCAGCTCCAGGCAGTTGCCGTTGGCGGAGAAGTGCCAGTTGCGGCGGGTGACCTCGCCGTCGAAGGGCGCCCGCACCGCGGTGCCGACCGGCGTCTTGAAGTCCACGCCCTTGTGCCGGCGACCGTCCCGGAGCAGCGACGTGATCTGCTCGTAGTCGCTCACCGGGCTGTCCACGAGGTGCTGCTCCACGTCCACGCCCGCGGCGTCGTAGTAGTGGGCGAACGTCGAGCCCTCCGGCTTGAACCGGTAGGCGGTGACGAGCCGGCCCAGCTTCTGCGAGCCATACCGGAGCGCGAGCACCACGGGCTCCCTGGTCGCGGGGCCCGAGTCGCCGGCGGGCGTCACCGCCGACGGCTGCGGCGTGGGCAGCTCGAAGACCACCTCGAGCCGGTCGCCCTTGCGCCCCTCGCGCGCGATCTGCAGCGACCAGACCAGGATCCGGTTGACGACCTGCGTGAGCTGGCTCGCCCAGACCCGATCGGCGGGCGCCAGCGCCGCGGCGACGCTCTCCTCCAGCGGTCCCCGGAGCGTCACCGCGATCGACCGCAGGAGCGGCCCCTGCGACGGGCTCGCGGCGGGGCCAGGAGCTGAGGCGGTGCCCGCCGCGGGCACCGCGAGGCCGCTGGCGCCACCGCCCGCGGCGGGCACCGGCGCGGCGGTCGGAGCCGGCCGGAGGCCGTCCACGGCCAGGCTCCCCGGCGCGCCCGGCGCGCCCGGCTCCTTCGCTCCTGCTGCGGGAGCGCGCTCGCCCGGACCGGCCGCGGCGCCGCCGCTCGCGCGGGAACCAGCCTGGGACGTCGCGGAGAGGCCGAGGTCGCGCCGCGCCGTCTTCCGGCCGGCGACGAACCCGGCGGCCGCCCCCACCAGCAGCAGGACCACGGGGAGGACCCACCGCGGGAGCGCGCGGCCGGCTGGCGAGAAGGGCGAGGGGGGAGGATCGATCGACAGGTTGACCATGGACCACCGTGCCTGGGACAGCGTCAGCAAGAACCGGGAGAGGCGCGCTCCTGTTCCGGCATCCGACCGGGAGTGCAGCCTCCTGCGCAAGCCTCGAAACGGGGCCCCCCGGGAGCGGTGCGGAGCCTCCGGGAGTGGCGTCGGCTCATCCTAGAAGGAGAATCGGTCGGCGATCCCCCGGGTCCATTCCAGCACCGTCGGCCAGCCGACGACGGCGTCGAACGCCGCCTCCGCTGCGGTGAGGTCGATGCGCCCCTCCACCACGCTCGCGCTGCAGGCGAGCAGGCGGCAGCCCCCCCCCGCCCGGGCTTTCCACAGGAGCGCGCCTGGGGCGTCGGCGTCTTCGCGTGCCTCCAGCAGCGCCGGCACCGAAGGCCCGAACAGGAAGACGTCCACCCTGTCGCCCGCGGCGGCGGCGGCGAGCGCGCAGGAGCCCGCGAGCCGCAGCGCCACCGCGTCGCCGTGCGAGACGAGCACCACCGATCGGCCAGCCATCCCGCGCCTCATATCAGGTTGCCGCCGTGCCGTCCCGGGCGGCGTCTGCTATAACCCGCGCCCGCCATGCCCGACGAGAAGAAGCCCGTGTCGCCCGGCCCGGTGGTGATCCGGAAGGGCGAGGTGACGCCCCTCACGCAGCAGCTCGCCGCGGCGAGCCCACCGGCACCGGCGGCGGCCGACCACAGGCCGCTCTGGCAGCGCGTGGCGGATCAGCGCCGCGCCGGCGCCCCTTCCCGGCAGGCGCGCGGACCGTCCGGCGGCCGGGGTGGTGGCGATCGGGACCGCGGCCGTGGCCGGCCGCGCGACGGCGGGAGCGCGCGGGCCCCCGGCAGGCCTCGTCGTGACCAGTCCGGGCACGAGGAGGCAGGCGCGGCGGCGCCGCACGAGGCACGGCCGATTCCAGGAGAGCCGCCGCCGGCGCCGGAGGTGGAGTCGCCGGACGAGGGCTCCTTCGCGGACCTCCTGGCCGGCGAGGCCGGGGCCCCGCGAAAGCGGTTCGAGGTGGGCGAGAAGGTGGCCGGCAAGATCCTGCAGCTCGGCCACGACGTGGCGTTCCTCGAGCTGGGCTCCGGCGTGGCCGAGGGCATGATCGACATCGCCGAGCTGCGGGACGAGGGCGGGAACGTCACCGCCCGCGTGGGCGACATCGTGGACGCGGTGGTGGTGAAGGGCGGCGAGCGCGGGGTGGTCGTCTCCCGGGGCCGCGGGCAGTCCCGCGCCCACCGCGATCGCGAGGCGCTCGTGGAGGCCGCCCAGGCCGGGCTCCCCGTGGAGGGGTTCGTCAAGGCCGTCAACAAGGGCGGGCTGGAGGTGGAGGTGATGGGGCAGCGCGCCTTCTGCCCCGTGTCGCAGATCGACGTCCGGTTCGTGGGCGACCCGTCCGCCTTCGTGGGCCAGAAGCTGAAGTTCAAGGTGCAGCGCGCCGACGGCCGCGACGCGGTGCTCTCGCGGCGGGCGCTGCTGGAGGAGGAGCGGGCCGAGCGGGCGCGGCAGACCCGCGAGCGCCTGGTCGAGGGCGCGATCTTCGACGGCACCGTCACCAGCGTCCAGGAGTACGGCGCCTTCGTGGACATCGGCGGGCTCGAGGGCCTGGTGCACGTCTCCGAGCTCGCCTGGGACCGCACCTCGCGCCCGGGCGACCTGCTCGAGGCGGGGGACGCGGTCCGGGTCCAGGTGCTCCGCGTGGAGCAGGACGCGAAGCGGGGCGAGCGCATCGCCCTCTCGGTGAAGGCGCTCGCGCCGCGGCCGGAGCCGGCGGAGCACGCAGGGCCGGCGCGGCCCGCGACGGCCCCGCCGCCGCCGCCGAAGGTGGGCGACGTCGTGAAGGCGACCATCGACCGGATCGAGCCGTACGGCCTCTTCGTCCGGTTCGCCGGTGGCCGCGGGTTGGTCCCGGCCAGCGAGACCGGCACGCCGCGCGGCGCCGATCTCCGGCGGGCCTTCAAGATCGGGGACGAGCTCGACTGCGCGCTGAGCGCCGTGGACGAGCAGGGCCGCATGCGGCTGTCGCGGACCGAGGCGGAGGCGGCCGCCGAGCGGAAGGAGGCGCAGGAATACCTGCGCTCCGCGCCCCGCGGCGCCGGCAGGGGCTTCGGGACCCTGGGCGATCTCCTGCGCGAGAAGCTGAAGCGGTAGCGCCTCGACCCGCGCGGGCGCGCCCCCGCGGCGACTCCGCGATTCGCCGGTGGCGCAGGTGGTCCCGCTCGGATAACCTTACCCGCCCCAACCTACCCCCAGGGGGAAACATCTCCATGCGCGCGCCCGTCGAGACCCGTGAGAAGCGCCCGACGTCGAACTCCCATCTCCTCTCCTGGGTCGACGAGATGGCCAGGCTGTGCAAGAGATCGGAA
>JAJYHA010000370.1 GCA_021784995.1 Myxococcales bacterium | reverse complement strand
CGCGGGTCCGGCTCTCGCAGGGCGACCTGGCGGGCGCGCTCGCCGCATGCGACGAGCTGGCCGCCGTGGATCGGCCGGACGCGGTCGCGGCGCTCCGCGACCTCGGTGCACGCCGCCTCGACGACCGGGACGCCGCGGGCGCCGAGCGCGCCGCGCGCCGGGCGCTCGCGCTCCTGCCCTCCGACGGCCCCTCGTGGAAGCTGCTGGCGCGCGCGCAGGAGGAGCAGCAGCAGGTCGCGGCGGCGCGCAGCTCGCTCGAGCGGGCGCTGGCCGACGATCCCTCCGATCCAGAGGCGCTGCTGCTGGCCGGGCAGCTCGCCCTGCGCGCGGACGACCTGGCCAGCGCGCGCGCCTGGTTCCGGCAGCTGCTCCGCGTGGCGCCCGACGAGGCGGACGCGCAGGTCCGCGTCGCGGCCGCCTGGATCGACGCCCGCCGCCCCGACGACGCCCTGGAGGCGGCGGCGAGCGGGGACGCTCCGGAGCTGCTCTACCTGCGCGGCGTCGCCCTGGGGCGGCTGCAGCGGTGGGACGAGGCGGCGGCGCTCCTGGCGCGCGTCGAGCCCGCCAGCGGCGAGCTCTACGCAGGGGCGCGCGCGCTGCTGGCGCACGTGCTGTCGCGCGCCGGCCGGAACGGCGAGGCGCTGCGCGCGGTGCGCACCGCGCTCGAGCACCGGCCCCGGGATCCGGCGCTGCTCTTCGCGCTCGGGGAGACCTGCGACCGCGCCGGCGAGCGAGACGCCGCGCTGGCGGCCATGCGCGACGTCCTCGCGGTGGACCCCGACCACGCCGACGCGATGAACTACCTCGGCTACGCCTACGCGGAGCGCGGCGAGCGGCTCGACGAGGCGGAGGCGCTGCTGCGGCACGCGCTGCGCGTCGAGCCGGACAACGCCTACTACCTCGACTCGCTCGGCTGGATCCTGTTCAAGCGGAGTGCGCTCCCCGGTGCCGTCGAGGCGCTGGAGCGCGCGGCGGCGCTCGCGCCCGAGGTCACGATCCTCGACCACCTCGGCGACGCGTACCGCGCGGCGGGCCGGCTCGCCGACGCGGCGCGGGCCTACGACCGCGCGCTGCAGGCCCGCGACGAGGACGATCCCGAGCCCGGCACCTCCCCCGCGAGCCGGCGCGCCGCGCTCCAGCGCAAGCTGGAGGAGGTGCGCGCGCGCGAGGCGCGGGCGGTGAACCTGCGACGCTGACACGACCGGGAGGCCGGCCCCGATGACGCTCCCGTCGTTTCCCACCGCCGGCGAGGCCCGTCGCGAGGAGGGGCTCCTGTCCGCGCCCGACGGCGTGCGGCTGCACTGGGAGCGCTACACGCCCGCCGCGCCGCGCGCCGCGGTGGCCGTGCTCCCCGGCGGCGGCGACCACGCCGGGCGCTACCCGGGGTTGACGGCCGCGCTCGTGCGGGCCGGGCTGCAGGTGGCGCTCGTCGACTTCCGCGGCCACGGCCGGTCGGAGGGGCGGCGCTGGCACGTCGACGCTTACGGCGACTACCTGGGCGACGCGGACGCCTTCCTGGAGCACGTCCGGGCGGGCGCGGCGGGCCGCCCGCTCTTCCTCGTCGGCCACAGCCAGGGCGGCCTCGTCGCGACGCTCTGGGCGCTCGCGGCACCTCGCGCGCTGGCCGGGGTGGTGCTCTCGTCGCCCTTCTTCCGGCTCGCGCGGCGCCCGCCCGTGCCGAAGCTCCTGGCGGCGCATGTGGTGGGGCGGCTCTGGCCGGCGCTCCCCATCGCCACCGGCCTCCGCAGCGCCGACCTGACCGGCGATCCCGAGATGCAGCGCTGGATCGACGCCGACCCGCTCTACGGCCGGGCGGCCACGCCGCGCTGGTTCCTCGAGTCGCGCCGGGTGCAGCGCACCATCCTGGAGGAGGCCCACCGCTTCGCCGACCCGCTCCTGGTCCTGACCGGCACGGGCGACGTGGTGGCCGACGCGGCCGCGACGCGCGCGTTCTTCGAGGCGGCGGGCTCGGCCGACAAGCAGCTCCGGACCTACGAGGGGTTCCGGCACGAGCTGTTCAACGAGCGAGAGCGGGAGCGGCCCATCGGCGACGTGGTGGCGTGGATCTCCGCGCGCGGCGCCTGAGCGGTTGACGCCCCGGGCGGCGGGCTTCTATTCTCGCCGCGCGCGAGCGGGGTCGCTCCCGCGGACCCTCCCGGAGGATCACTCCAGCATGGCCAGCGGCATCGAGAAGGCGCCGGCGCCTCGCACGGGCGCCCAGACGGTCATCGGCAGCTCCATCGTCGTCGACGGCGAGATCGCGGGCGACGAGCGCCTCGTCGTGCGCGGCACGGTGAAGGGCAAGATCGCGCTGAAGGAGGCCCTGGTGGTGGAGGCGTCCGGCGTGGTCGAGGCCGACGTGGAGACGGCGAGCGTGGAGGTGGCCGGCCAGCTCACCGGCGACGTCGTCGCCCGCGAGCGCGTGGAGCTGAAGCCCGACGCGCGGGTGGTCGGGGACATCCGCTCCCCGCGCATCCTGATCGCGGACGGCGCGCACTTCAAGGGCAGCGTCGACATGGACGTCAAGGGGAAGTGACCGTGGCCACCACCGAATCCAGCACCGTCGTCGGCGAGTCGATCGTCATCCACGGCAACCTGACCGGCGACGAGGACCTCGGCGTCCGCGGACGCATCGAGGGCACCGTCACGCTCGGCAAGGCGCTCACGGTCGAGGCGGGCGGCGTGGTCCAGGCCGAGATCCGGGCCCGGAGCTGCGTCGTCGCGGGGACGGTGATCGGCAACGTGACGGCGGCCGACGGGGTCGAGATCACCAAGGACGGCCGCATGGTGGGGGACATCAGCGCCCGCCGCGTGATCCTGGCCGACGGCGCCAGCTTCCGGGGCCGGATCGAGATGGGCGACGTCGACCTCTCGCAGGAGGCCCGGCCGGCGACGGCCCGCGCCGCCGAGAGGCCGGCCGCCGCGGCGGCGCGGCCGCCGG
>JAJYHA010000212.1 GCA_021784995.1 Myxococcales bacterium | reverse complement strand
CCTGGTGGCCTTCTCCGAGCGCCTGCTGGCGGCCAGCGACCTGGCCCGCCTCCTCGACGAGCTGCTGGACGCCGTCCTCGAGCTCACGCGCGCCGACAAGGGCTTCGTCATCCTGCTCGAGGGCGAGCGCATGGAGGTGAAGGCCGCACGCAACCTCGCCCGCGAGTCGATCGAGGGCGCGGTGGCGCGCGTCTCCGACTCCATCGTCCGGAGCGTGCTCGCGAGCCGGCGGCCGGTGGTGGTGGCGGACGCGCTCCACGACGCCGCGTGGTCCTCCTCCTCGTCGGTGGTGAACCTCAAGCTCAGCTCGGTCCTGTGCGCGCCGCTCATGCGCCGGGGGGAGCCGTTCGGGGTCCTCTACCTCGGCCACGACCGCGTGGTGAGCCTGTTCGACGAGCGGGACCTGCAGGTGCTGACGATCTTCGCGGCGCAGGCCTCCCTCCTGGCGCAGAACGCGGAGCTCCTCGACGGGCTGCGGCGCGAGAACGAGGCGCTCCGGCAGGCGATCGAGCAGAGCCAGTTCGGCGAGATCATCGGGGCGGGCGCCAGCATGCGCGAGGTCTACCGCCGCATCGACAAGGTGGCCGGCACCGACGTCTCGGTCCTCGTCTCGGGCGAGACCGGCACCGGCAAGGAGCTGGTGGCGCGCGAGATCCACCGGCGCTCGTCGCGGGCCGCGGGGCCCTTCGTCGGGGTGAACTGCGGCGCCATCCCGGAGGCGCTGCTCGAGAGCGAGCTCTTCGGCCACGCCCGCGGGGCCTTCACCGGCGCGATCGCGACGCGCGACGGGAAGTTCCAGGCGGCCGCCGGCGGGACGCTCTTCCTCGACGAGATCGGCGACATGGCGCCCGCGCTGCAGGTGAAGCTGCTGCGCGCCCTCCAGGAGCGCGCCGTGACGCGCGTGGGCGAGACGCGCGCGCAGCCCGTGGACCTGCGGGTGGTGGCGGCCACCCACAAGGTGCTGGAGGAGGAGATCCGGGCGAACCGCTTCCGCGAGGATCTCTACTACCGGCTGAACGTCGTCTCCATCCACCTTCCGCCGCTGCGCGAGCGGGGCGAGGACATCGTGGTCATCGCCCGCTTCTTCCTGCAGCGCGCCGCGCGCGAGTTCGGCGCCCGGGCGCGCGGCTTCGCGCCCGGCGCGCTGGCCGCGCTGCGCAAGTATCCGTGGCCCGGCAACATCCGGGAGCTGGAGAACCGCATCAAGAAGGCGGTGGTGCTGGCGGACGGCGCGCTGGTGACGCCCGAGGACCTCGACCTCGGCCCCGACGTGCTCGCCCCGGTGCTGCCCCTGGCGCAGGCCAAGGAGGAGTTCCAGCGCCGGTACATCACCGAGGTGCTGGAGCGGAACGGGGGTAACCGCACCAAGACCGCCAAGGACCTGGGCGTGGACCCGCGCACCGTCTTCCGGCACCTGGAGCGCCTCGCCGGAGAGGAGGAGCCGCCGTGAGGGCGCGCCGACCTCCGGTTGCCCTCCGGGCCGCCCTGGCCGCCCTGCTGGTGGCCGGCGCCGGCTGTCCCCTGCCCCAGCCCCTCACCGACATCGCGGGCCAGGGCAAGACGACCCTCACGACTCCCCCGCTCATCGTGACCTCGAGCGTGACCCCCGCCGACTCCGTGATCCTCGTCGCCACCGGGTGCACGGCGCCGCACTTCGCGCTCGACCTCCAGGTGGAGGACCTCGACGTCACGGAGCAGGTGGAGGCGCGCTGGTTCGTCGACTACGCGCCCCCGTACGACGTCGGGATCCAGCGCACCGACCTCATCCCCGGCCCCGAGGACCCCACGGCCGTCACGCGGACCATCCCGACCTTCGACTACCAGCCCGATCCGGCCGCGTCGCTCCACGTGGTGGAGGTGGTCGTCTCGAACGGCTTCGCCCCCAGCGGCAACAGCGGGCCGCTCCCGAACCGGTCGCCCGCCGACGGCTACCAGACGCAGATCTTCCGCTGGGTCTTCCAGCTCGTGGACCCGACCAACCCCGCCGCCCGGTGCAGCTACCCGTGATCGCGGCCGCGGCTCACCGCGCCCGGTCCACCGCCTCGCGGGCGTGCGCCATGGCCTCGGCCACGGCCTGGAGCAGGTCGCCCTGCTCCTGCGCGAAGCGGTTCACCTGGGCGGTGTAGGCGCGGTGCAGGGCCAGGACGGCGTCGCGGGCGGCCGCCAGCTCGCCGCGCGCCTGCGCGTCCTCCCCGGCGGCGGTGTCGAGGCCGCACCGGTCGGAGAGGTCGTCGACCCGCCGCTCCCACTCGCGTGACCAGGCGGCCCACGAGCCCAGCGGATCGCGCGCCTCCAGACCCTGGGCGAGCGCCCAGGCCCGGCCGTTCTGCTCCGCGTGAAGGCCCTCGAGGTCCACGAGGCAGACCCGCAGCGCCGCGCGCGTGGGGAGGGCGCCCGCCGGCCTGGGGGCGCGCGCGGGACCGCGCAGGCTCCGGGTGATGCTCGTGGCCATGAGGCCGATCCCGACCAGGGCGACGGCGAAGTACGCCAGCCAGAGGGCGAGCCGGTACGGGCGCAGGCGTGGATCCCGGGCGCTCACCGCGCGAATGTCGCACGCGCCCGGCGGCGCCGTCCATGGCCGCCGCGCGGCACCCCTCAGCGGCGGCCGACGCGCCGCTCGAGCTCGTGCAGCGCGAGCTCGAAGACCACCGGCCGGCCGTGCGGGCAACGGGCCTTGAAGTCCACCGCGTCGAGCGCGTCGAGCAGGGCGCGGACCTCCTCCCGCCCGAGGTCCTGGTTGGCGCGCACGGCGCTGTGGCAGGCCATGGTCGCGAGCAGGTCGTCCATGGCCTGCTCGAGCGCGGTCCCGCGCTCGACGTGGTCGAGCTGCTGGCCCAGGTCCGCGAGCAGCAGGGAGAGGTCCACTCCCCCCAGGATGGCCGGGGCGCCCTTGACCGCGAACGAGTCGCCGCCGAAGGGCTCCAGATCCAGGCCCAGCCGGCGGAGGTCC
>JAJYHA010000104.1 GCA_021784995.1 Myxococcales bacterium | reverse complement strand
CCCTTCCTCGACGCGCAGCGGCCCGAGGCCGACCTGCGCCGCGTGCTGGCGCGCGCGGCGGCGCGCCTCGACCCCGACGACGTGGCCGGGCTCCACCGGCTCCTGCGCCGGGTCCGCGCGCGCGAGGTGGTGCGGATCGCGCTCCGGGATCTGCGGCGCGCCCGCATGAGCGAGGTGACCGGGGAGCTCTCCTCGCTCGCGACCGCCTGCATCGACGCCGCCATCCGCTTTCACGAGCGCCGGCTGCGCGCCCGGCACGGCGCGCCGGCGGGGATGGAGGGGCGCGAGCCCGGGGCGGGCTTCTGCGCGGTCGCGATGGGGAAGCTCGGCGCCCGCGAGCTGAACTTCTCCTCCGACGTGGACCTCGTCTACGTCTACCAGACCGACGGGACCACCGGCGGCGCCCGGCCCGTCACCCACTTCGCGTACTACGCCAAGCTGGCCGAGCTGGTGACGGAGGCGATCGCCAAGCCGACCGACGACGGCTTCGTGTTCCGCGTGGACCTGAACCTCCGCCCCGACGGGCGCAACGGCCCCATCGTGAACGGCGTCCGGGCGGCGGAGCTCTACTACCAGTCCTTCGGGCGCTCCTGGGAGCGCAACGCGCTGCTCAAGGCCCGCCCGGCGGCCGGCGACGAGGCGCCCGGGCGCGAGCTGCTGCAGCTCCTGGAGCCGTTCGTGTGGCGCCGCTCGCTGGACCTGGGGGTCCTGGAGGAGATCCAGGCCATGAAGGCGCGCATCGACGCCCGCGCCGGGGCGGAGGGCAAGGCGGACCTGAAGCTCGGCAAGGGCGGGATCCGGGAGGTGGAGTTCTTCGTCTCGGCGCTCCAGCTGCTGCACGGCGGCAAGTCCCCCGAGCTGCGGGAGCGGGCGGTGCTGCCCGCGCTGGAGCGGCTCCTCTTCGCCGGCGTGGTGCCGGCGCGCGATCGCGACGCGCTCGCGGACGCCTACCTCTTCCTGCGCCGCGCCGAGCACCGCGTCCAGATGCTCGACGGGCGCCAGACGCACTCGCTGCCGCCGGCCGAGGAGCGGCTGGCGCTGGCGCGGGCCATGGGGCTGGAGACGGCGGAGGCGTTCGACGACCAGCTCGCGCGCCACCGGCGGCGCGTCGCCGCCCTCTTCGCGGACCTCCTCGGCACCGGCTCAGGCGCGGTGCGGCTCGATCCGGAGCTGTTCCTGCTCGCCGACGCGCAGGCCGACCACGCCCGGCGCGTCGAGATCGCGCTCCAGCGCGGGCTGGCCGATCCGGACCGCGTCCTGGCCGCGCTCGACGCGCTCGGCCGGCGCCGGACCCCCTTCTCGGCCAGCGGCGATCCGGCGGCGGCGGTGACGCTGCTCCAGGACGCCCTGGCGACCCCCGACCCGGACCAGGCGCTGGCGTTCCTGGCCGACTTCGCGGCGGCGCTGGAGACGCCCGAGCCCTACTTCCGCCTCCTGGCGGAGCACCGGCGCGTGGCGCGCCTGCTCCTCTCCCTCTTCGGCACCTCCGACTTCCTCTCCAAGCGCTTCCTGCGCCACCCGGAGCTGCTCGACGTGCTGCTGCGGGAGGACACCGTCGCCCTGGCGAAGGACCTGGGGACGCTCCGGCGCGAGCTGGACGACCGCCTGGCGGCGCTGGCCGCGCCCGGCGATCCGGTCGACGCCCGGCTCGAGCAGCAGCTGGCGGAGCTGCGGCGCTTCAAGAACGAGGAGGTGCTCCGGATCGCCGTCCACGACATCGCCGGCAGCCTCCCCCTGGCGAGCGTGGCGGAGCAGCTCTCCGACGTCGCGGAGGCCTGCCTCGGCCGCTGCCTGGCGCTGGCCGAGGAGGAGGCGCGCGCGAAGGTCCGGCTCCCGCCGGAGCGCCTGTGCGTGATCGCCATGGGCAAGCTGGGCGGGCGGGAGATCGGCTACCACTCCGACCTCGACCTGATCTTCCTCTACCGCGATCCCCCCGACGGCGCCTCGCGGGGAGAGCACGCCCGCCTGGCCCAGCGCCTCATGTCCTTCCTGCAGATGCCGCTGCGGGAGGGCGTCCTCTACAAGATCGACACGCGCCTGCGCCCCTCGGGCAACCAGGGCGCGCTGGTGACGAGCGCCGGCGGGTTCGCGCGGTACCACGGCGGCGGGGGCGACGGCGCGGCGCCGGTCCGGAGCCAGCTCTGGGAGCGCCAGGCGCTGCTGCGCGCCCGCTTCGTGGCGGGCGACGAGGTGCTCTTCCGCGAGATCCAGGAGACCGTGCTGGTGCCGGCGCTCTGGTCCGCGCCCCGCGATCGGGCCGCGCTCGCGGCCGAGATCCGCCGCATGCGCGAGCGCATCGAGGCCGAGCTCGGGCGCGAGGCGGCACGGGGCCCGAACCCGAAGTCGGGCCGCGGCGGCCTCATCGACGTGGAGTTCGCGGCGCAGCACCTCCAGCTCGCCCACGGCCACGACCACCCCTCGATCCGCACACCGTCCACGCCCGTGGCGCTGCAGCGCCTCCGCGAGGCGGGGCTGGTCCGGGACGCGCCGTTCCAGGCGCTGGCGCGCGGGTACGAGTTCCTGCGCCGGCTCGACCTGCGCATGCGCATCGTGCACGACTACGCCGTCGACCACCTGCCGCAGGGGCTCGCGCTGACGCAGCTCGCGCGCCGGCTCGGGTACTACGGCCCCGACCCGACGGCGCGCCTGACGGCCGATTACGCGCGGATCACCGGCGAGGTGCGCGCGGCGTTCGACGAGGTGGTGCGGTGAGGCGGCGACCGCGCCGGGGCCGGGGGCTGCTCCGTCGACATGGCGCGACGCGTCACGTCGCGGTATGAGTGCGGCCCACCAGGGACGGCCTCACGCCCCTTGCCGGGGCACGCGCCGGGAGTGCAGGCTGCCGGCCCCCGAGAGCGTCTCTCGCGGCATCGGCTGACGGGGCGCTGGAAGGAGTCACCAGGTTGGAACCGGTCGAACGCAAATCGGACGACGCGGACCCGGGTCCGCGGTCCAGGCTCGCGCGCTGGCGGAGGGCGCTCCTGGGGGCGCCCCGCGACGTCCAGGATCCCAGCGTCCACCACCACATCTCCCTCATCGCCTTCCTGGCCTGGGTCGGCCTGGGCGCCGACGGGCTCTCCTCGTCCGCCTACGGCCCCGACGAGGCCTTCCGGGCGCTCGGGCCGCACCACTACATCGCCGTGGCGCTGGCCCTCGCCACGGCCTTCACCGTCCTCGTCATCTCGGTCGCCTACTCGCAGATCATCAAGCGCTTCCCCTTCGGCGGCGGCGGCTACGTGGTCGCCAGCCGGCTGCTGGGGCACCGCTGGGGCGTCGTGTCCGGCTCGGCGCTCCTCGTCGACTACGTCCTGACCATCTCGGTCTCCATCGCGAGCGGCGCCGACCAGGTGTTCTCCGTGCTCCCGCCGCACTGGGCGGCCTGGAAGCTGCTCGTGGAGGCGCTGGTCATCGTCGTCCTGGTCGTGATGAACCTGCGCGGCGTCAAGGAGTCGGTGACCATCCTGACCCCCATCTTCCTCCTCTTCCTGCTCACGCACGTGCTCCTCATCACGCTCGGCGTCGGGACGCACGCCGTCGAGCTGCCGCGCGTGGCGTCGGAGGTCCACCACGGGTTCTCGAGCGGCCTCGCCACCATCGGGCTGGCGGGCATGTTCGGGATCTTCGTGCGCGCCTACTCCATGGGCGCCGGCACGTACACCGGGATCGAGGCCGTCTCGAACGGGCTCCAGATCATGCGCGAGCCCAAGGTGGAGACCGCGCGCCGCACGATGGTCTACATGTCCGTCTCGCTGGCGCTGACGGCCGGCGGCATCCTGCTCCTCTACATGCTGTTCCACGTCGTGCCGGAGGGCGACAAGACGATGAACGCCATCCTGCTCGACCGGTTCGCGGGCGCCTTCCGGCCGGGCGGGATCCCGGTGGGCACCGGCTTCGTCTGGCTGACGCTGGGCGCCGAGGCGGCCCTCCTCTTCGTCGCCGCCCAGGCCGGCTTCATCGACGGGCCGCGGGTCATGGCCAACATGGCGACCGACTCCTGGCTGCCGCACCGGTTCGCGCAGCTCTCGGACCGGCTCACCATGCAGGACGGCGTCCTGCTCATGGGGGCCGCCTCGATCGCCACGCTCGTCTACACGCGCGGCAACATCACGGCGCTCGTCACGATGTACTCCATCAACGTGTTCGTCACCTTCTCGCTCTCGCAGATCTCCATGCTGCGCTACTGGGCGCCGCGGAGGCGCGAGGCGGGCTTCAAGCGCGGCGTGCTGATCCACGCCGTCGCCCTGCTGCTCTGCCTCTCCATCCTGACCGGGACGGTCTACGAGAAGTTCGAGCAGGGCGGCTGGATCACGCTCGCGGTCACGGCCGTCATCGTGGCGCTCTGCCTGGTGATCCGGCGTCACTACTGGCGCGTCCAGGGCAACCTCAAGCGCCTCGACGAGATCATGAACGCCCTGCCCGCCCACCCCGTGGGCGAGCACGGGCAGCTCGATCCCAAGCTGCCCACGGCGGTGCTGCTGGTGGGCTCCTACTCCGGCCTCGGCATCCACCAGCTCCTCACCATCCAGCGGCTCTTCCCCGGGTACTACAAGAACTTCGTCTTCCTCTCCGTGGGCGTCATCGACTCGGCGACCATGAAGGGCGTGGAGGAGGTGGAGGCGGTGCGCGAGCACACGGAGCGCAACCTCCGCCGGTACGTGGACCTCGGCCGGCGGCTCGGCCTCAGCGCCGACTACCGGATGGCCATCGGCACCGAGGCGGTCTCCGAGGCGGAGCGGCTCTGCAAGCAGGTCGCGCGCGAGTTCCCGCGCGCCATCTTCTTCGCCGGGAAGCTGGTCTTCGAGCAGGAGCGGTGGTACCAGCGGCTGCTCCACAACGAGACCGCCTACCAGTTGCAGCGGCGGCTCCAGTTCGCGGGCCTGAACGCGATGGTGCTCCCCGTCCGGGTCATGGAGGCGGGCAGAGCCGCCGCCTGACGGCGGCTCGGGTCAGCGACGCGGGGACGCTGGAAGGATTCGTGGCATCCGTCTGTTCCGAGGCGGGCCCCGCTGGAGGCGAGGAGCACATGCGCAGCAGGTACATCGACATCGACGACCGCACCCACGACCTGGCGGATCTGCTCCGCGAGAAGCCGGCCGCAGCCCTGGAATTCCAGAAGAAATTCCAGATCTCGTGGATCTACCACGACTGCGCGCTGGAGGGTGTCGTCTTCACCGGCGACGAGCTCGTGAAGGCGCTCTCGGATAGGCACCTCACGGAGGCCGGCTCGCTCGACGCCCTGCGCGACATCCGGAACTTCGAGGCTGCCATCGAGGTGGTCCGAAGCGAGGCGGCCGCGCGCAGGCCCCGGATCTCGCTCGCCCTGGTGAAGCGGCTCCACGAGACGCTGCACGCCGGGATGGGCGCGAAGGCGGCCACCGAGTTCCGGACCGACATCCCGCTGCACCGCGCCTACTACCACGAGATCGCGCCGCCCGGCCGGATCGCGGCGCAGCTCGGGTCCGTGCTCGAGGCGTGCGGGAGCGGCGCGTTCCGGCGGCTCCACCCCGTCCAGCAGGCGTCGAACCTGCAGCACGCATTCATGCAGGTCTACCCGTACACCGAGGGCTCGGGAAAGGTCGCGCGACTGCTCTCGAACCTGCTCCTGATCCACGCCGGCTACCAGCCGTGCATCGTCCACACCATCGACCGCCAGCGCTACTACGAGTCGCTGAAGCTGGCCGAGCCGCAGCTCCGCGAGCTGATGCTCGAGTCGATCGAGAACGCGCTCGTGAGCGGCGAGAGGTACATGCGCGCGGCCGCGGTGGGGCTCCGGAGGGCCGCGCGATAACGGTCGCCCCGCCCGGGCACCATCCGGGCTGCACCCGTCCGGGGCCTTCGCTCGGGAGTCCAGCCCCTCGCTCACGGCGTGGCGGGTCGAGGCCGGCCTGGGGTATAGAAGGCCGCCTCGATGATCCTGGGTGCCCACGAAGGCGTCTCTGGCGGCGTCTCGACCGCCTTCGGCCGGGCCGAGGAGGACGGCGCCGACTGCCTCCAGATCTTCACGCGGAACGTCCGCGGCTGGGCGGCCAGGCCCTTCGAGGCCGTCGAGGTGGAGCGCTTCAGGGCCGAGGCGCGCAGGACGGGCAAGCCGGTCGCGGCGCACTCCACCTACCTCGTCAACCTCTGCAGCGAGGACCGCACGATCCGCGCCAGGAGCTGGGACGCGCTCGCCGACGAGCTGGAGCGCTGCGAGCGGCTGGGCATCCGCTGGCTCGTGTTCCACCCGGGCAGCCACGCGAGCGAGCAGGTCGGGATGCGCCTCGTCTCGGAGGGGATGGCCCAGGCGCTCGAGCGCGCCCCCGGCAAGGTGCGCCTGCTGGTCGAGACCACCGCCGGCCAGGGGAACAGCCTCGGCTGGCGCTTCGAGCAGCTCGCGGCCATCCGGGAGGGCGTGCCGGCGCCGCACCGCCGCCGGGTCGGCGTCTGCGTGGACACCTGCCACGTCCACGCCGCCGGCTACGACATCGCCTCCCCCGAGGGTTACGCCGCCACCTTCGACGAGCTCGACCGGTGCGTCGGGCTGGCGCGGGTCGAGGCCTTCCACCTGAACGACTCCAAGAAGCCGCGCGGGAGCCGCGTCGATCGTCACGAGCACATCGGGGCGGGGACCCTCGGCCTCGTCCCGTTCCGCCTCCTCGTCAACGATCCCCGCTTCGCCGAGGTGCCGGGGTTCCTCGAGACGGAGCTCCGCTTCAAGGAGAACCTGGCGCTGCTCCGCTCGCTGGTCCGCTGATGCCCCGCCCCGTGCCCACCTCGACCGACCACGTCCGGGCCGCCGCGCCGGCCCACCCGCCACGCATGGCGGTGGTGCGATCCCGGACCGCCGACCCGGTGCGCGCCCGGCTGGAGCGGCTGCTCCAGCACGCCCGCGGGCACCGCCGCGCGCTCGTCCTCAGCCACGACAACCCCGACCCGGACTCGATCGCCGCGGCGGCCGCGCTGGGCCATATCCTCGAGCAGGTGGCCGGCGTGCCCGCGCTGCTGGCCTACGGCGGGATCGTGGGCAGGGCGGAGAACCGGGCCATGGTCCGCGTCCTGAAGCTCCCCCTGGTGCCCATCTCCCGGGTGAGCCTCGACGACTACGACCTCATCGCCATGGTCGACACGCAGCCGGAGCAGGGGAACCACTCGCTGCCGGCCCGCCGCTTCCCCGACATCGTCATCGACCACCACCCCGAGCGCCCCGAGACGCGGCTCGCCCCCGTGGCCGACGTGGGCGGCCAGATGGGCGCGACCAGCACCATCCTGGCCGAGTACTTCCGCGCGGGCGGCCTCCGGCTGTCGCCCTGCCTCGCGACCGCCCTCTACTACGGCATCAAGGCCGACACCCGCGACCTGGGCCGCGAGACCACGCCGACCGACGTGGACGCCTACCTGTGGCTCTTCCCGGCCGTGGACAAGGAGGCGCTCGCCCAGATCGAGCACCCGCGGCTGCCGCTCGAGTACTTCCGCCTCTACCACACCGCGATCGAGCGCGCCCTGCTCTACGAGCACGCGGTCGTGTGCGACCTGGCCGAGGTCTACGCGCCCGACATGGTGGCCGAGGTGGCCGAGCGCTTCCTCTTCCTCGACGACGTGAAGTGGTCGCTCGGGTTCGGCGAGTACGACGGCCAGCTCTACTTCTCGCTCCGCACGAGCGACCGGCGCATGAACGCCGGGCGGCTCATCCGCGAGGTGATCGAGGAGCGGGGCGGCACCGCCGGCGGCCACGGCTCCATGGCGGGCGCCCGCATCCCGCTGCGCGGCCTCGGGCCCGCGGCCCGGTCGCGCGTCAAGCAGGAGCTGGTGCAGCGCTTCCTGCGGGAGTTCGGCGTCCGCGCCCGGAAGGGAAGACACATCGTCGGGTAGCCGCGTGGTGTACCTCGATCACGACGCCATCACGCCGATGCGGCCCGAGGCGAAGGCCGCCGTGACGGCCGCGCTGGAGGTCTTCGGGAACCCCTCCTCGGTGCACGGGGCCGGGCGCGCCGCGCGGGCCCTGCTCGACGAGGCGAGGGCCACCGTGGCGGCGGCCATCGGCGCCGCGCCGGCCGAGCTCGTCTTCACCTCCGGCGCGACCGAGTCCGCCGCGCTGGCCATCCGGGGGGTGCTGGACGCCGCGACCGGCGATCGCCGCGGCCTGGTCGTCACGGCGGTCGAGCACCCCTGCGTCCTGTCGGTGGCCGAGGCCCTGCGGGCCGACGGGCGGAGCGTGACGGTGCTCCCGGTCGACCGGCGGGGGCTGCCCGACCTCGACGCCGCGCGGGCCGCCGTCACGGCGCGGACGGCGCTGGTCTGCGCGATGACGGCCTGCAACGAGACGGGCGTGCTCCTCCCCGTCCGCGAGCTCGCCGCGGTGGCCCGGAACGAGGGGGCGCTCCTCTTCACGGACGCGGTGCAGGCGCTGGGCAAGATCCCGGTCGACGTCCGGACCCTCGGCCCCGACCTCCTCGCGCTGACCGGCCAGAAGCTGGGCGGACCGCGCGGCGCCGGCGCCCTCTGGGTGAGGAGCGGGGTCCGGCTCGCGCCGCTCCTCGGCGGGCGGCAGGAGCGGGGGCGCCGCGCCGGGACAGAGAACCTGCCGGGCATCGCCGGGCTGGCGGCAGCGGTGACCGCGGCCACCGAGCACTTCGCGACCGAGGCGCCGCGCCTGGCCGCCCTCCGGGACGCGCTGCAGGAGGAGCTGCTCGCCGCGGTGCCGGGGGCCCGCGTCAACGGCGCCGGCGCCCCACGCCTCCCCGGCACGCTGTCGATCACCCTCCCGGGGACGGACGCCGAGGCGTTGCTGATGGCGCTCGACCTCGAGGGCATCTGTGCCAGCGCCGGCAGCGCCTGTCACTCCGGCTCGTCCCGGCCGTCCCCCGTGCTGTCCGCCCTCGGCCTGGACGAGGCGGACGCCCGCTCCACGCTCCGGCTCTCGCTCGGGTGGACCAGCACGGACCGTGACGTGGCGGCTGCCGTGGAGGCCATCCCCCGGCTCGCGGCGCGCGTCCGGGCCGCGATCCCGGCCGCCTGACCTGCCCTCGCGGTCGCTTGACACCGCGGCACGGCGCCGCTACCATTCCATGCGTAAAACATGCGTGTTTGCGCATGTTTGCGGCTCTTTGAACGTGTCTCGATCTGCCCCCTGCCGGGTTCGTGATTCGGCTCCGCGTCGCTTGGGCCGACTTTGCATGAAAGCGGAGCGTCCACCCGCGCCCATGAGCAAGCTCCCGTGTTTCAAGGGAGAAGCCTACGGGCGACGGTCGCGGATGCCCCACCTGTAGAAATACAGGTCCAAGCAACCGAGCTACACGGCCCACGCGGGGGGCTTTTTTTTCGTCCATGGACGCTGCCCTCCCCTCGAAGCAGGCGCTCCGGAGCAGGGTGCTCGCCGCCCGCGGCGCGCTCGGCCCTGCGGAGCGCCTCGAGCGCTCCCGTGCCGTCACCGCCCGCCTCCTCGACCTCGAGCTGTTCCACCGCTGCCGCTCCCTCGCGCTCTACGCCGCGATCGGCGCGGAGGTGGACACGTCCGAGATCGCCCACGCCGCCGCGTCCCGCGGGAAGCGGGTCGCCTTCCCACGGGTGCGGGGAGGAGCACGGGCCCTCCGCTTCGCGGCCTGCGCGCTCGACGAGCTGGTCCCGGGGCCCCACGGCACCCGCGAGCCGCCGCCGTCGGCGCCCGACGTCGAGGCGGCCGACCTCGACCTGGTCCTCGTCCCCGGCGTGGCGTTCGACGCCCGCGGCGGGCGTCTGGGGCGGGGCGGCGGGCACTACGACGCGACCCTGGCCGCGCTCCCCCGCGGCGTGGCGCGCCTTGGCCTGGCCTTCGAGCTCCAGGTGGTCCCGGCGGTGCCGCGCGAGGCCCACGACGAGCCGCTCGACGGCGTGATCACGGAGGCGCGCGTCCTCTTTCGCTTGCCTCCCGGGCCGGCGCAGGGCAAGTCTTCGCCCCCGTGAAGATCCTCTTCCTCGGCGACGTCTTCGGAAAGCCCGGCCGCCAGGCCGTCAAGCACTTCGTCCCACGGCTCATCGCCCGGGACGGCATCGACCTCGTGGTGGCCAACGCCGAGAACAGCGCCGGCGGCGCGGGCGTCACGCCCGAAGGCGCCGACGAGCTGCTCGCCTGCGAGGTGGATCTCCTCACCAGCGGCAACCACATCTGGTCGAAGCGCGAGATCGTCCCCTACCTCGACGCGCCCGGCTCGAGGCTGCTGCGCCCCGCCAACTACCCGCCCGGAACGCCGGGGCGCGGGCGCGGCATCGCCACCACGCCCGACGGGCGACGGCTGGGCGTGGTGAACGTCGAGGGGCGCGTCTTCATGCGCGACCTCGACGATCCCTTCCGGACGGCGGAGCGCGAGATCGCGGCGCTGAAGGAGTCGGGGGTGGTCGCCATCCTGGTCGACGTCCACTGCGACGCGACGAGCGAGAAGAACGCGATGGGCCACTTCCTGGACGGGCGCGTCTCGGCGGTGATCGGGACGCACACCCACATCCAGACCGCCGACGAGCGGGTGCTCGCGGGCGGCACGGCCTACATCACCGACGTCGGCATGTGCGGGCCCTGGGACTCGGTCATCGGCGTCAAGAAGGAGCTGGTGCTGCAGCGCTTCCTGACGCAGCGGCCGGTCGGGTTCGAGCCCGCCCGGCGCGAGACCTACCTGCAGGGCGCGATCGTCGACGTGGAGGACGCCACCGGGCGCGCGCGCTCCATCGTGCGCGTCCAGGAGCGGCTGCCGGACACCTAGCCGGGCGCGCTCAAGCCTCCACCACCAGCAGCGCGTAGTTGCGGCGTCCCTTCTGCAGGAGGGCGTAGCCGCCGGCGAGCAGGTCGCCGGCCCCGATGGCGCGCTCCGGCGTCTCGAGGACGGCGCCGTTCAGCGAGAAGCCCCTGCCCTGCACGCCCCGCCGCGCGTCGCCCTTGGAGCTGGCGAGCCCCGCCTTCACCAGCGCCTCGGCCGCCGTCAGCTTGCCCAGCTCGTCGCGGGCGATGCGCGTGGAGGGGATCTCGCCCGCCAGGATCTCGAAGACGCGCGGCCCGGCGGCCGCGAGGTCGGTCCCGCCGAAGAGGAGCCGGCTCGCCTCGACGACGCCCTGGGCCACCTCCGGCCCGTGGATGCGCGAGGTCATCTCCAGCGCCAGCCGGCGCTGCGCCGGCCGCTTGCCCGGATCGCGCGCCTGTTCCGCCACGAGGGCGGCGATCTCCTCCAGCGGGAAGAAGGTGAAGAACTTGAGGCAGCGCTCGACGTCGCGGTCGTCGGTGTTGAGCCAGAACTGGTAGAAGCGGTACGGAGAGGTGCGGGCGGGGTCGAGCCACACGTTCCCCTCCTCGCTCTTTCCGAACTTCGCGCCCGAGGCCGTCGTCAGGAGCGGGAAGACCAGCGCGTGCGCGGTCCCGCCCTCCCGCCGCCCGATGAGCTCGGCGCCGGCGGTGATGTTGCCCCACTGGTCGCTCCCGCCCATCTGCAGCTCGCACCGCTCGGCGCGCCACAGGTGCCAGAAGTCGTAGGCCTGCACCAGCATGTACGTGAACTCGGTGAACGACATGCCCGTCTCCATGCGGGCCTTCACCGACTCCTTCGACAGCATGTAGTTGATGGTGAAGTGCTTGCCGGCGTCGCGGAGGAACTCCATCAGGCGCAGGGGCCGAAGCCACTCGGCGTTGTCGCGCGTCCGGGCGGCGTTGGGGCCGTCGAAGCGGAGGAAGCGCTCGAGCTGGGCGCGGATGCGCGCCACGTTGTGGTCGATCTGCTCCACCGAGAGCACCGGCCGCTCGGCGCGCTTGCCGCTCGGATCCCCCACCATCCCCGTGCCGCCGCCCACCACGATGATGGGCGTCCCGCCGCAGCGCTGCAGCCAGGCCAGGCCCATCACCGGCACCAGGTTGCCGACGTGGAGCGAGTCGGCCGTGGGGTCGAAGCCGACGTAGCCGGTGATCGGGCCCTGGGCCAGGCGCTCGGCGAGCCCCGGGGTGACGTCGTGGATGAAGCCGCGCGGCTCGAGTTCCTGGAGCAGGGTGGGCATGGCGCGGCGTAGCTTACCCGCGGAACCCCTTCCCGACCACGTAGACCTCGTAGCTGCTCTCGCGCGTCGCCTGCGGCCGCGCCACGTGCACCTCGCGGAAGTGCGCGGCCACCTCGCGCCGGAAGGCCGCGAAGTCGCCGCCCATGAAGACCTTGGTGACGAAGGCGCCGCCCGGAGAGAGCGTGCCGCGCGCGACGGCCAGCGCCATCCGGCACAGCTCGAGCGAGCGCGCCTCGTCGGTCACCTTCACGCCGATGGTCTTCGGCGCCATGTCGCTCGCCACCAGGTCGAAGCGGCCCGGGTGCAGGGCGCGGATGCGAGCCAGCGCGTCGGGGGCGAGGAGATCGACGGCGCCGGTCCGGACCCACGGCCTGCCCAGGTTCCGGATCGGCTCGAGGTCCACCCCGACCGCCACGCCCCGCTCCCCCACGGCGTCGGCCAGCACCTGCAGGAAGCCGCCGGGCGCGGCGCCCAGGTCGAGGACGGCGCGCCCCGGGGCGAGCAGCCGGTGGCGGCGGACGATCTCCTCGATCTTGAACGCCGAGCGAGCACGCAGGCCCTCGGCCTTCGCCTTGCGATAGTAGAAATCCTTCGGGTCGTACGGCTTCGCCACGTCTCGGCTCCGGGTGGGCTCCACCGCGCCGCGTTCCCGGGAACAAATCCACGGCCACCACGTGTTTCCCGGGGGAGTCGGGCACCGGCGACACGATGCCGCCGTACCTTGACTTCGGATCTCCAGCGTTGGATAAACCGCCTCACCCCCGGGTCATTTCCGCGCAGCCGATCCAAGGAGAGAGAGCGATGGCGACCATTATCACCGAAGAGTGCATCAACTGCGGCGCTTGCGAGCCCGAGTGCCCCAACGGCGCCATCAGCCAGGGTGAAGACATCTACGTCATCGACCCGAAGCTCTGCACGGAGTGCGTCGGCTTCCACGACGAGGAGGCCTGCGCGGCCGTGTGCCCGGTCGACTGCTGCATCCCCGACCCGAAGAACGCCGAGACCGAGGAGCAGCTCTACGGGCGCCTCTCGACGGTCCACCCCGACAAGACCTTCCCGGCGCTGGCCGAGTTGCCCGCGAACCTGTCGCGGTTCCGCAAGAGCGCCTGAGACGGCCGCCGGCGCGAGGCGCCGGCCATCCCCGAATGCCCCGTGCGCCCGGCCGGCGCGCGGGGCATCTCCGTTTCATGGGGATACTCACCGGCGGCCAGCTCGTGGCGCGCATGCTGCGCAAGGAGGGCGTGGAGGTCGCCTTCACGCTCTCCGGCCTCCACGTGGCGCCCATCTACGTGGGGTGCCTGGACGAGGGGATCCGCCTCGTCGACACGCGGCACGAGCAGGCGGCGGCGCACGCGGCCGACGCCTGGGCCCGCCTCACGCGCGGCCCGGGGGTCTGCATCGTCACCGCGGGGCCGGGCGTCACCGGGACGGTGACCGCCGTCGCCAACGCCTGGGCGGCCAGCTCGCCGCTGGTCGTGCTGGGCGGCGCCGCCCCCACCTTCAACCAGGGCCGCGGCGCGCTGCAGGAGATGGCGCAGACGCAGCTCTTCCAGGGCATCACCAAGTGGTCGGACCGCGTGCCGTCGCCGGAGCTCGTCCCCAGCTTCCTGGCCCGGGCCTTCCGCGTCGCGCGCGCCGGCCGCGCCGGGCCGGTCTTCCTTGAGCTCCCGTGGGACGTCCTGTCGAACGGCGCGGACGAGGCCCTCGCCGACGGCGCGCGCGACTACCGCACCGACGCGCGGGCGCCGGGCGATCCACGCAAGGTGGAGGCGGCGCTGGCCCTGCTCGCCCACGCCGAGCGGCCCGTGCTGCTCGGGGGCTCGTCGGTGTGGTGGGACGACGCCCCGGAGGCGCTCGCGCGCCTGGCCGACGCGACGGGGGTCCCCGTCTACCTGAACGGCATGGGGCGCGGCTGCCTCCCGCCCGACCACCCCTGCTTCTTCCAGGCCTCGCGCAAGGAGGCGCTGGCCGCCGCCGACGCGGTGCTGGTGGTGGGCACCCCGCTCGACTTCCGGGTCGGGTACGGCACCGCGCCCACCTTCGCGACCGACGTGCGCGTGGTCCAGGTGGACGTCGACCCGGCCGAGATCGGGCGCAACCGGCCGGTCGAGGTGGGGATCGCCGGCGACTCGCGCAGCGTGCTCGAGCAGCTCGCGCGGGGGGCGCGCGCCTGGGGGGGCGAGGGGTGGCGGCGGACGCTCCGCGCGCGCGAGCGGGAGCAGGCGGAGCGCCAGCGCGCCTTCGAGACGAGCGACCAGCGCCCGATCCACCACTTCCGGCTGGCGGCCGCCATCGAGGCGGTGGCCGGCCGCGAGGACGTCACCTACGTGGGAGACGGGGGCAACGTGCTCGCCGTGGCGGCGAAGACCCTCCGCGTG
>JAJYHA010000491.1 GCA_021784995.1 Myxococcales bacterium | reverse complement strand
CGGGGCGCCGAGCAGCGCGATCCCGCCCACGCGCGCGAACGCGACGGCCGCCACGCCGCCCACCAGCGCCAGCGCGGCGACCGCCAGCCACGCCAGGAGCGAGAGCCCGCCCGGCGCGGCCACCGCGGCGCGGAGCAGCCCCAGGTAGAGCGTCCACTCCGAGGCGAAGCCGGCCAGCGGCGGGAGCGCCGCCAGCGCCGCGAGCGCCAGGACGAGGAGGGCTCCGGCGCGGGGCGCGCGGGCGAGGAGCCCGCCCTGCAGCTCCAGATCTCGGGTCCCCGCCGCGTGCGCGAGGGCGCCGGCCGCCATGAAGGCCAGGCCCTTCATGGCGCCGTGGCACCACACGTGGAGGAGCGCGGCCGCCCAGGCGAGCGCGGCCAGTCCGCGGTGGCCCGTCGCCGTCGCGGCGAGCGCGGTGCCGACGGCGAGCAGCACGATCCCGACGTTCTCCACCGTCGAGTAGGCGAGGACGCGCTTGAGGTCGCGCTGCCCGAGGGCCAGCGTCACGGCGCCGAGGGCCCCCAGCGCGCCGAGGCCGGCGAGCGCCACCCCGACCGGCGCGGGCGGTGGCGGGAGCCAGAGCAGGACCCGCAGGATCCCGTACAGGCCGGCCTTGACCATCACCGCCGACAGCAGGGCCGAGACGTGGCTCGGCGCCGCCGGGTGGGCCTCCGGCAGCCACACGTGCAGCGGCACCACGCCGGCCTTGGCGCCGAACCCGATCACCGCCAGCGCGAGGAGGAGCAGGGCCGTGCCCGGGCCGAGGGCGTGGAGGTGCTCGAAGGCGCCGAACTCGAACGACCCCGCCTCCCGCGCCAGCAGGACGAAGAGGGCGAGGAGGAACGCGGCGCCGAGGTGCGACGCGACGAGGTAGACGAGCCCGGCGTCCCGCACCTCCGCGTCGTCGTGCTCGAAGACGACGAGGAAGAACGAGGTGAGCGCCATCGCCTCCCAGGCGACCACGAAGAGGACCGCCTGCCGCGCGGCCAGCACGAGGGCGATGCTGGCCACGAGGCCGTTCTGGAAGAAGAGGAAGGCCGGGAGCGAAGGCCGGCGCAGGTGCGGGCGCATGTAGCTGGCGCCGTAGAGCAGGGCCGGGATGGCGATGGCGAAGAGCGCCACCTCGAAGAGGGCCGAGAGGGGATCGACCCCCAGGGAGAAGGCGGCTCCGAGGGCGCTCCACGGCCGCGACCAGGCGACGGTGCGCCCATCGAGCAGCGCCGACGCGGCGGCGACGAGGCCAAGCGCGCTTCCCAGGACGCCGGAGGCGGTGGCGACGGCGAGGCCCAGCTCGCGGCGCGGCCCGGCCAGGAGCGCCGCCGATCCGCCTGCCACCAGGACCACCAGCGCCGCCAGGAAGAGCGTCACGCCGGTTCTCCCCCGGCGCCGGCCCGCCGCGCGGCGAGGGCCGCCTCGACGGCGTCGAGGAGCGGGACGAGCTCGGGCGCGCCGGCGCGACGCGCCAGGGCGGCCAGCACCGCAGGATCGTGGAGGGCCGCCCCCAGCACCGCCAGCAGGTGCAGGTGGACGCGCACCGAAGGGGACACGAGCGTGAAGAGCGTGTGGACGGGCTTGCCGTCCAGGGCCTGGTAGTCGATCGGGTGCGCCAGGTAGCAGATCGCCACCGCCGGAGCGTTCACCCGCAGGACGATGGGGTTGCGCGGGTGGGGGAGAGCGATGCCGTTCCCGAGGCCGGTGGAGCCGAGCTGCTCGCGCGCCAGCAGCATCTGGTGGAGGAAGTCGCGGTCCAGGCTGGCCGGCACCGGGAGCCGGTCGACCACCGCGCGCAGCACCGACGCGCGGTCGGTGCCGGGGACGCCCTCGAAGACTCCCCCGGTCCGGACGGCGTCGGTCAGGCGCGGGAGGGGGCCGGAATCGCTCTCGCCGGCCAGCATCTCCGGCGGGACGGGGATGCCCCGGTTGGAGGCGAACTCGAGCAGATCGATCCGGTCGAACTGGAGCTGGTCATGGACCAACCTGGACCGGACCTCGCCCCGGCGGGCCCACCGGCCGAGCGTGCTCTCGTCAACGCCCAGGAAGCGGGCGGCGTCACGGACGTCGAGGTGCATGTTCGTCTCTCGGGGCGGACCGGAAGAGGGAAAAAGGTCCAGAACTCCGCGAAAGTGCGGGCACCCTACAGCCGAACGGGCAGCGGGCGCAAGCGGCGCCTGCGGGCGCGCTCGGGCCGGCTCGAGGGCGGCGCAGCGAGCCGCCCCGCGACGCGATCAGGCGATGCGGAGCGCTCCGACGCCACCGGGCCGCGGCTCGAGCACCTCGTCTCCGGAGCGCCGTGAGCGACGGCCTGCCCCGGGGCCTGCGAGCGCCTCGCCGGGCGCCGCCTCCGCGCACAGCCGGAGCGCGACGTCGACCGCGTCTCCGACCGCCCGGATCTCGGGTTGCCGCGGGAGCCCGAAGTTGCCGGCCACCATCCGTCCGCTCTCCACGCCGATCCGGACCTGGAGCCGCGGCGGCTCGAAGACCGCCTCCAGGGCTGCCGCCCGCTCCAGCATCGCCCGGGCGCAGCGGAGCGCGGCGGGGGCGCCGTCGGGCCGCGGCTGGGCGAGCCCGAACACGACCAGCAACCCCGAGTCGAGCCGCTCGTCGGTGGCCGCGCCCTCGGTGCGGGCGATGCCCGCCATGGCGCGCTGCAGGGCGAGCGCGCGCTCCGCCACGTCGGTCGTCGGACGCGCGGCAGCCAGGGCGCCCAGGCCCGCGATCTGGACGGCGATCACGGCCGCCTCCTCCCGCACGGCCGGCTCCAGTGGATCGGGCGCCTCGGGGGGCTGCGGCGCGAGGAACCGCGCCGCAGCCGCCGGGTCCAGGTGACGGAGGAGCCGCTGCCGTGCCTCCTCGGTGGCCTCCGTGCGCTCCTCGCTCCGCCCGTGCTCCACCGCCAGCGCCGCGTGGAAGCCGACCAGCGTCGCGACCTCGAGGTCGTCGGCCGAGAAGGGGTCGACCGCCGCGCGCTCCAGAGATCGGA
>JAJYHA010000140.1 GCA_021784995.1 Myxococcales bacterium | reverse complement strand
CCGACAGCCGCACGATGCGCGCCGGGACTCCCCGCGCCGCGGCGGCGCGCAGGAGCACCTCGGCCTCGGCCAGCACCTCCGCCGTGGCCGACGCGGGCTCGACGGGGGTCTCCTCGTCCACCTCCTCCCCGCGCGACGATCCGAAGACCCCGGTGGAGCCGGTGTAGACGAGCGCGCCGACGTGGCGCGTCGCGGCCACCTCGATCAGCGTCCGGTTCGCGTCCAGGTAGGCTCGACGGTAGTCGCCGGGCGAGTCCCCGCGCGCCGCCTGGCAGGCCACGAGGAGGTCGAGATCGCCGGGGAGCTGCGCGGCCGCGCCGGGCGCGGCGAGGTCGAGCCCGAGGACCTCCACGCCCAGCCGCGCCAGCGCCGCCGCGCGCGCCGGATCGCGCCGGACGGCCGTCACGCGATCGCCGCGCGCGTGGAGGGCTCGCGCCAGCGCCTCGCCGAGCCACCCGCAGCCTGCGACCAGGGCGTTCACGGCTCGGCCCCGGGCCGGCTCGGGGGGCCGGGGAACCTCCGGGCGGTCCGGCGGAGGTTGTCGCCGATGGTCTCGCCGCGGATGGGGACGACCGAGATTCCCTGCGAGCAGGAGTGCGTCATGGGGCCTCTCCCGGAGAGAGCCTAGAGGTTAGGATCGCGCACGGCGCGCCACGCGCCAGAGCGGTTGCATATCGTGCCAACGGCGCGGGGCGGGGCCAGGAGCGGAAGGCGCTCGCGCGGGCGTGCCCGGGGCGGCGGAGGGCGCGTCCTCTACCCTCCACGCGACCCGATCAGGCCCGGCGCTGGTCTGCCTCCTGCACGAGCCGACGCGCGTGCAGGAGCGCGAAGAGAGCGAGTCGCTGCGCCGGCTCGTGCGGGACCGACACGTCCACTACGACGTGGACCTGGAGTGGATGACCCGCCGTGGGGAGCGCAGCCCGAGCGGCTTCGAGGTTCGCTTCTTCGCGGCACACGAGAGGGGGGCACGTGCCCTCCCCGCCTGCGAGAAGTCGAGGGCGCTCGCCTCCCTGCTGCGACAGGCGGCGGAGCGGCTCCTCCCTCCCTTCACGACGCCCGTGCGGTACGAGTTCGAGCCCTTCGTACCGGTCCTCTACGAGTCACGAGCGCTGCCGGGGACCGACGAGGTCGCGGTGACGGTCCGGGTCTTCACCGACGGGGATCACGTGGCGCAGCCCGCCGACGACCCCGCGCTCCGGACACTCCGCGCGCGCCTCCGGCGCCTCGGGATCCCGGAGAGCTGACCGGGGCGTGCTCCCTCCGGGTGGGCACCCCGGCCGCGGCTCGGGGCGCGGAGGAGTTCTTCCCGGGCCGCAGGGAATTTGTCCGGTCCCAGGGTGCGCAGCGCCGGACCGGGCCGCCGCGCGGCTGGTCTGCCCCTTGCTTCGCCCAGGGTGGACGTGGCGGGGCCACGACCACCTGGCCCTGGCGCCCGGCGTGTCGCCCGCATATCGGGGCCACGAGGTGACGATGCCGTGCCTTCGCTGAGCCACATCGCCCGGGGACGCCGCCTCCGGGCCGCGCTCCCCTCGCTCCTCCTCGCCCTGGCCGGTGGCTGCGCGACCGTACCCGCCGGCCACGGCGGCGTCGTCACGTCGCCGTTCAGCGGCGTGCAGCGCGAGCCGTTGACGGAGGGCGTGACGTTCACCGGGTTCTCTCAGGTCGAGATCTACGACCTGCGGGCCCAGGAGCAGACGGAGGACCTGCGCGGCGTCGCCGCCGACGGGGCCCCGGTGCAGGCGAACGCCTCGGTGGTCACCTGGCACATCGTGCCCTCCGAGCTGGTCGAGTTCGCCCGCCACATCGGCGCCGACGCCTACCCGCGCATCGTGCGCCCGATCGTCCAGTCGGCGGTCCGCCGCGTGGTGGCACGTTACGGCGGCTTCCAGCTCATGGACGCGCGCAACCTGCCGGCCATCCAGGGCGCCATCACCGAGCTGGCGCAGCAGCACACCCGGGGGATGCACCTCGCCATCGACGGCGTGCTCATCCGGAGCGTGGTCGTCGCGTCCGCGCCGCTCTACGAGCGGATCGTCGCCACCTCCACCGAGGAGCAGCGCGTGCTCAGCATGCCGCACGAGATCGAGATCACGCGGGCGCGCGGCGAGCAGCTCCGCGAGCGCGGCCGCGCCGCGGTGGCGGCCCATGAGCTCGAGGCACCCACCCTCACCCCCGAGGCGCTCCAGCACTCCGCGGACGACGCCTGGAGCGCGCTGGCCACTTCCCCGGGCACGACCGTCCTCGTCGCGCCCGACGCACCGTACGTCCTGGAGGTCGCACCATGATCGCCACCACCCCCGCGCTCCGCCGCGCCGCCCTCGGCACCTGGCTGCTCGCCTGCGCGTGCACCACCGTCGGTCCGGGCCACACCGCCGTGCTCTGGAAGGCGAGCAGCGGGACGCAGCCCGAGAGCTACGGCGAGGGCATCCACCTCCACGCGCCGTGGAACAGCATGTCCGTCTACGACCTGCGCTCCATGAGCCACGACGAGCTGCTCTACGTCATCGCGGTGAACGGGCTGGCGTTGAAGCTCGACGCCACCGTCCGCTACCACCTCATCCCCCAGGAGGTGGTGGCGGTCGAGACCGAGGTCGGCCCCGACTACTACGGGAAGATCCTGGAGCCGGTCCTCCGCTCCGAGGCGCGGCGCGTGATCGGCCAGTACACGCCCGAGGAGATCTACTCGACGAAGCGCGACGTCATCGAGCGCGAGACGCGCGAGGGGGTCACCCAGAAGATCGCGGGCAAGCACATCGCGCTGGAGGCGATCCTGATCCGCAACGTCGAGCTGCCGGAGGCCATCCGCACCGCCATCGACCAGAAGCTGGCGGCGGAGCAGGAGGTCCTCAAGATGAAGTACGTGCTCGACGTCACCCGCGCGCGGGCGGAGCAGCGCCGCATCGACGCGAAGGCGATCGCGGACTACAATCAGATGCTGACCGGCAGCCTCAACCCGGCCATCCTCGAGTTCGAGCGCATCCAGCA
>JAJYHA010000200.1 GCA_021784995.1 Myxococcales bacterium | reverse complement strand
CCCGCGCGCCTCGAGCTCGGCGCGGAGCCCGCGCTCGGCGGCCAGCTCGGTGGCGAGGCCGGTCTCCCGGCCGCGCGCGCCGGCGGCGTCGCCCCGGGCGCGCTCGGCCACCTGCCGCGCCGCCGCGAGCTCGGCCTCGAGCTGCGAGACGCGGCACTCGAAGTAGACGATCTTCTCCAGCGCGCTCCTGAGGAGCCCGGCTGGATCGATGGATCCTTCCCCCGGAGGCCGCCCGTCCATACCCCGCACCACCCTCGCCGCCCGATGAGATCCCGCCCTGATCCCGGGATCTTGCCGCCGATATCGCAGCGTAACCGCTCGGGATCCCGAAGGCAAATTTCTTGACGCCTTTGCCCCGCCGTGGATCCCGGCCCGGCCGCCGGTGATGACCGTGGGTCAAACCTGCCCGGGCGCGACCGCCTCCAGCCCGTGGCTGGCGGGGCCGCGCTCGCGGCGCCAGAGGAGGCCGGCGAAGAGGAGCCCGGCGCTCGCCAGCCCGGCGAAGAGCCACAGGACGGGGCGCCAGCCGGCCGGGTTCGCGGCGCTGGCGCCGGCCGCGTCCTTGAGCGCCCCGGCGCCCCAGCTGACCGCGGCCCAGCCGATCTGCTGGCAGAAGGTCATGAGTGCGTAGGCGGAGCCGAGGCGCGCGTCGGGGACCAGGTAGGTGACCGCGGGCCAGAGGACGGCCGGCACCAGCGCGAAGGCGATCCCCAGCATCCCCATCGACAGCTCGAGCGGGAGCGTCGTCGAGGCCATGAGGAGGAAGGGCGGGACGAGGAGCGCCGCGCCGACCACCATGAGCAGCGCCCGCCGGCCGAGCCGGTCGGCGAGCAGGCCGAAGAGCGGCATCCCGATCATCGAGAGGAGCGGCAGGATCGCCTTGAGCTGCCCGGCCCGCTCCGGGGTGACGCCGCGCGCCTCGACGAGGAAGAGGTTCGCGAAGGTGCGGAAGGGGAAGACGGTCGCGTAGAAGGCGACGCAGAGCCCCACGACCCACCAGTAGCCGACGTCGAAGCGGAGGAGGTCGCCGAGCGCCAGCTTGTCGGTCGCGGCCGGCCGGGCCACCGCCCAGCGGCGGGCCGCCCGGACCTCGAGCCACGCGTAGAGGACCGCGAAGCCGGCCCAGGAGAGCCCCGCGCCGGCGGCCAGGAGGAGCGGCGGCTGCCAGCTCGTGAAGAGGCCGCGGGCGAGGTGGGGCGACTCGTCCGCCGCCCAGGAGCCGGCGCGGGCGACCAGGATCTGGACGGCGAGGGCGAAGGAGATCTCCCGCCCCCGGAACCACCGCCCGACGACGGTGGTCGCCGCCACGATGAAGAGCTCGGCGCCGATCCCGAGCAGGAAGCGGCCGACCATGAGCCCGGCCCACGGCGCCCCCGGGAAGGCGGCCGGCAGCACGGCGATGAGGACGCCCCCCGCGGCCCCGAGCGCGCCGAAGAGGACGGCCGCCGTGGCCACCCCGATCCGGTCGATCAGCACCCCGCCGGCGATCAGCGTGAGGAGGGCGGCGGCGTTGTAGGAGGTGTCGAGGAGCCCGATCTGCTCGCCGGTGATCGCGAAGGCGCGCTGGAGGAGGGGGGTGACCGGGTAGAGCGCGTCGAAGACGTAATAGTTCCCGAACATCCCCAGGCTGCAGGCCAGGAGGACGAGCCAGCGGTAGGCGGTGGGAGGAGCGGCGCGCTCGGGCTCGGACATGGCGGGCGGAGGATACACCGGGGCTCGGCCCCCGCCGGCCCGGGCCCGCCGGCGGCGGCCGGCCTCAGGCGCGGTCGAGGTCCTCCCGGCCGATGTTGGGCAGCCACGGCAGGAGCTCGTACTGGGCGAGCCCCGCCTGCACGAACGGATCGCCGTCGCGCACCGCCAGGAGGGCGGCGTCGGGCGTCCCGTCGGGGAAGCGGAGGAGCAGGGCGCCCCCGAAGCGCGGCTCGAGCGGGCCGGAGGCGACGAGGGTGCCGCGAGCCTTCAGCTCGCGCAGGTAGGCGCGGTGCGCGTCGACGACCTTCAGGATCTCCTCGAGCGGCTTGCGGTAGCGGACGACGGCGATGACGTACACGGGGCTCTCCTCTCTCAGGGGCGGGGGACGGGCCGGGGCTCGGCCGGGGGACGGCGGACGGGGGCGACCCGGGCCCGGGTGACCCGGCGGGGATCGGCGTCGCTCACGGTGAAGATCCAGCCCCGCCAGGCGAGCCGGTCGCCGCGGGCGGGGATGGCGCCGGCGAGGACGTTGAGGAACCCGGCGACGGTCTCGACGCCGCCGCCCTCCGGGAACCCGGCGCCGGTGGCGCGGTTGAGCTCGGCGAGGGAGGTCGCGCCGAGGACCGAGAAGGAGCCGTCGGGGTGCGGCTCCACCGCCCGGGCCCCCTCCCCCTCGAACTCGTCGTGGATCTCCCCGACGATCTCCTCGAGCACGTCCTCGATGGTGCACAGCCCGGCCACGCCGCCGTGCTCGTCCACCACGATCGCCATGTGGAGCCGGCGCCGCTGCATCTCGCGGAGGAGCTGCTCGATCGGCTTGGCCCAGGGGACGAAGTGGGCCGGCCGGAGCAGGTCGCCGAGGACGATCAGGTCGGGGTGGGCGAGGAGCGGGACCAGGTCGCGGGCGTGGAGGATCCCCTCGATCCGGTCGAGGTCCTCCCGGTACACCGGGACCCGCGAGTGGCCCTCCTCGGCGAGGAGGCGGATGATCTCGGGGACCGGGGTCGAGCGCTCCACCGCCAGCACCTCGGTCCGCGGGACCATCACGTCGCCGGCGATCTTCTCCCGGAACTGGAAGACGGCGTGGATGAGCTCGCTGGTGGAGGCCCCCTGGCCCCGGGCCCGCGCGTACTCGGCGAGGGCCCGCTCCATCTCGTCGAGCGGCGGGGGCGGGAGCGTGAACCGGCCGCGCCCGCCGGCGAGCGCGGCGATCCCCCGCCCCAGCGGGCGGAGCAGGAGCCGCAGCCCGCGCGCCGGCGCGGCCAGCGCCAGCGCCACCGCCTCGCCGCGGGCGG
>JAJYHA010000023.1 GCA_021784995.1 Myxococcales bacterium | reverse complement strand
ACCGCGCGCCAGGCGCGCCGTCGCCACGGACCGGAAGTTCGTCTCCGCGCTGGCGCGCGGGATCGAGGTGCTCCGCGCCTTCGGCCCGCGCGACGTGTGGCTGACGAACCAGGAGATCGCCCGGCGGACGGGGCTCGCCAAGCCCACGGTCTCCCGCCTCGCCTACACGCTCACCCGGATCGGCCAGCTCCGCTACTCCGAGGCGAGCAACAAGTACGCCCTGGGCGGCGGCGCCTTCAGCCTCGGGCTGTGCGCGCTGGGCCAGCTCGACATCCGCCGCATCGCGCGCCCCCTCATGCAGGCGCTCTCGGAGCAGACGCGCGCCGCCGTCCACTTCTCCATGGCCGACCGGCTCTCGATCGTGCTCATCGACACCTACCGCACCGCCGAGTCGTTCGTGGTGGACATCGGCTCGCGCATCCCCCTGGCGAGCACCTCCATGGGCCGCGCCTACCTGAGCGCCCTCCCCGAGGTGCAGCGCCGCCGCCTCCTCGACGAGCTGCGGGTCGCGCACGCCGACGAGTGGCCCCAGCTGAAGCGGTCCATCGACCAGGGGCTGCGCGAGCACGAGGAGCGCGGCTACTGCCTCGGGCTGGGCGACTGGCGGCGGGAGGTGCACGCCATCGCGGTGCCCTTCGTCCCGCTGGACGGATGGGATCCGGTCGTGTTCGGCTGCAGCGGCGCGGCCTTCCAGCTCGAGGCCGACGTCCTGAGGAACCACGTCGCGCCGCGCCTCCTCACGCTCGTCGGCAACATCCGGTCGGCGCTCGCCAGCCCGTAGCGCCACCGCGCGGAGGACCCCATGCGCAACAGGCAGGTCCTGCTGGCGAGCCGCCCCCGGGGTGCGGTCGAGGAGTCGGACTTCCGCCTCGTGGAGAGCGACGTGCCGCCCGTCACCGAGGGGCACGTCCTGACGCGCATCCACTACCTCTCGCTCGATCCCTACATGCGGATGCGCATGGACGCGGGGCGCTCCTACGCGGCGCCCCAGCCGGTGGGCGAGGTGATGGTGGGCGGGACGGTGGGCGAGGTGGTCGCCTCGCGCCACCCGCAGTTCCACCCCGGCGACATGGTGGTCGGCGCGGGTGGCTGGCAGGAGTATCACCTCGGCGACGGCATGGGCCTGCGCAAGGTCGACACCTCGACGGTCCCGGCCTCGGCCTACCTCGGACCGGTCGGGATGCCCGGCGTCACCGCCTGGTACGGCCTGACGCAGATCGGCAAGCCGCGGCCGGGCGAGACGGTGGTCGTGTCGGCCGCCAGCGGCGCGGTGGGGGGCGTGGCCGGCCAGCTGGCCCGGATGATGGGCTGCCGGGCGGTGGGGATCGCGGGCGGCGCCGCCAAGTGCGATCACGTCGTGCGCGACCTCGGCTTCGACGCCGCGGTGGACTACAAGTCTCCGCGCTTCCACGCGGAGCTGGAGGCCGCCACCCCGAACGGCGTCGACGTCGTCTTCGAGAACGTGGGCGGCGAGGTGCTCGACGCCGCGCTGGCGCGCGTGAACGCCTATGCGCGCGTGGTGCTGTGCGGCGTCATCTCGGGCTACGACCAGCCCGGGCCACCCCTGCGCAACCTGCGCGCGATCCTGACCGGACGCGTCGCCGTGCAGGGCTTCATCGTCTCCGAGCACCTCCACCACTGGCCGCACGCGCTGAGCGAGCTCGGCGCCTACGTGGCGACCGGCCGGATCCGGTACCGCGAGACGGTGGCGCACGGGATCGAGAGCGCGCCGCGCGCCTTCATGGGCCTGCTGCGGGGCGAGAACTTCGGGAAGCAGCTCGTCAAGGTGACGTGACGGCCCGCCGGCGGGCCAGGTCGACGAACCAGTCGAGCGAGGCCGGGTTCGCCATCGCGTCGCGGCTGGCGCACCGCTCCGGCGGGTGGCCGAGCAGGATGCGCTTCACCGGGACCTCCATCTTCTTCCCCGAGAGCGTCCGCGGCACCTCGGGGATGGCGACGACGTCGTCGGGCACGTGGCGCGCCGACAGCTGGGTCCGGATCGCCGCCCGGAGGCGATCGCGCAGCTCGGGCGTGACGCCGGCGTCCGGCGGCCGGCCCGCCAGGACCACGAAGAGCGCCATGAAGGAGGGCCGCCCCAGGTACTCGAGGTCGACGACGAGCGCGTCCGCCACCTCGGGGAAGGCCTCCACCACCCGGTAGAGCTCGCTCGTGCCCATCCGGATCCCGTGGCGGTTGATGGTCGAGTCGGAGCGGCCGTAGATGATCCCGGTGGTGGACTCCGGGCGCGGCACCAGGCGCAGCCAGTCCCCGTGCCGCCACACGCCCGGGTAGGTCTCGAAGTAGCTCTCGCGGTAGCGCCGGCCCTCCTCGTCGCCCCAGAAGCGGAGCGGCATGGAGGGGATGGGCTCGGTGAGGACCAGCTCGCCCACCTCGTCCGTCAGCGGCTGGCCGGCGTCGTCGAAGGACTGGACGGCGATGCCGAGCGTGCGGCACTGCATCTCCCCCGCGTGGACCGGGAGCGTCGGGCAGGAGGTGAGGAAGGCGGCGCAGGCGTCGGTGCCGCCCGAGATGGAGGCCAGCAGGAGATCCGGCCGGACGTTCTCGTAGACCCAGCGGTAGCCCTCCGGCGAGAGCGGCGAGCCGGTCGCGCCCAGCGTGCGGAGCGAGGAGAGGTCGTGCTGCGCGCCCGGGCGCAGCCCCGCCTTCGCGCAGAGCGCGAGGAACGCGGGGCTGGTGCCGAAGAACGTGGCGCGCTCCGCCGAGGCGAAGCGCCAGAGGGTGGAGGCGTCGGGGTGGCCGGGGTTGCCGTCGAACTGCAGCCCGGTGCACCCCGTGGTCAGCATCGAGACCCACAGGTTCCACATGATCCCGTTGGTGAAGCTGAACCAGAAGAAGCGGTCGTCGGGGCCGACGTCGAGGTGCAGGGCGGCGCACTTCGCGTTCTCGAGCAGGGCGCCTCCGTGTCCGTGCACGATGGGCTTCGGCAGGCCGCTCGTGCCCGAGGAGTAGACCACCCACAGCGGGTAGT
>JAJYHA010000324.1 GCA_021784995.1 Myxococcales bacterium | reverse complement strand
TCTCGGGACCGGTTACGCGTGGCCCAACGTCAACGCCGAGATCGACCTCGGCATCAACGACGCCTTCGCGCTGACGCTGGGCGGGAACGTGTTCTGGGGGACCGACAGCGACTACGGGATCTCCAACACCATCTGGGAGCCGCACGTCGATCTGCTGCTGCGAGGGAGCCCCTACAGCGACGTCCGCGGCCGCCTCCGGGTCGGCCTCGGCATGTACGTCTCGCACGCGCGCGCGACCGGCGGCTCCGGGATGGGCAGCGGCGACCAGACCGGCGCCGCCTTCCGCCTCGGCGCCGGGGTCTCGTTCTTCGCCCGCTCTCCGATCGGCCTCGGCATCGACGCCATCTTCGACGCCGGCACGCTGGGTGGTTACTACGAGTCGAACTTCCAGCTCCTCTTCGGACCCGAGCTGCACTTCTAGGATGGCGGTGGCGCGACGGCGCCGTCCCGAGGCCGTGGCCCTCGCGCTGGGGCTCGCGCCGCTCGCCAAGCTCGGCGTCGACGGGCTCGCCGGGCGGCTGGGCGCGAACCCCATCGCGGCGGGCCTCGACCGGCTCGGCTTCTGGACGCTCACCCTCCTCGCGCTGTCGCTGGCCGCCACGCCCGCGCACGACCTCCTCGGCCTGCGCTGGCCGGTCCGCGTCCGGCGCACGCTGGGGCTCCTCGCCTTCGCCTACGGGACGCTGCACTTCGCCTGGTACCTCGGGGTCGACAAGTTCTTCGACCTGCGGGAGGTCGTCCAGGACGTCGCGCGGCGGAGGTTCGTCACGGTGGGCTTCGCGGCCCTCCTGCTCCTCGTCCCGCTCGCGCTCACATCGACCGACCGCGCCGTCCGGCGCATGGGCTTCGCGCGCTGGAAGCGGCTCCACCGGCTGGCCTACGGGGCGGCCCTCCTCGGGGTCGTCCACTTCCTCTGGCGCGTCAAGGCCGACCACCGGCGCCCGGCCCTCTTCGCCGTGGTGGTGATCGCGCTCCTGGCGGCGCGCCTGCCGGCGGCGCTCACACCGCGTGGAGATCGGGGGCGCCCGCGTCCCGCGGCGGCGCGCAGAACCGGCTGACCGTCGCGAGCAGCGAGCCGAGGGCGAAGGGCTTGGCGAGGAAGCCATGCACGGCCAGCGCGGCGAGCCCCTGCTCGAGGCCCTGCTCGGCCGAGAGGACCACCACCGGGACGCGCGCCAGGGCGGGATCGCGCTGCAGCGCGCGCCGGCACTCCCAGCCGTCCATCACGGGCATCGCGAGGTCGAGGAGCACGAGGCGGGGCGTGCAGTGGCGGAGCCGTTCGAGCGCGACGCGGCCGTTCTCCGCCAGGAGGACGCGGTACCCCCGCTCCTCGAGCACGTCGCGGAGCACGTCACCGATCGACGCGTCGTCCTCCACGATCAGGATGTCGATCGCGTTCGCCGCCATGCTCACACGGTAAGGATCCTCGCGCGCCGAGGGAACCCGTCGGGGCGGCCCCGCCACCCCTCTGGGATGCGGGCAAGGGGATGCCCTCGATGGTACCCCTCGGCACGGTGCCCGCGGCGGAGACGGTGTGGTCTCGTCACCCTTGCCGGCGCAGGATCGCGCATGGCCACACGGAGGCCTGGGGATGGCGAGCGAGAACGACGCGACCGGCACGGGCTCGGCGGTGTGGGGCCGCGCGCCGGCTCCCAAGGTGACCCTGGCGCAGCGAGGGGTGGCGCTCGGCCTGGCCTGGAGCGGCATCGAGGGCGCCGGGAACCAGATCGTCGCGGCCAAGATCGAGGGCACCAAGGCTCGGCCCAAGCTGGTCCAGGTGTGGCGGCCGTTCCGGGACGCCCCGGGCCGCCGTGACGTCCGCGAGTCGTTCCCGACCTGGCTCGCCGAGGAGGCGCGCTGGGCGGAGGGCCGGCTGGTGGTCGCGCTGGACTTCCCGTTCAGCCTCGCCGAGACGCACCTGCGCCAGCTCGGCCTGCTGCGCCAGGCTCTGCGGAGCCCCGCAGGGCTGGGGCGTGGCCTGGAGGAGAGGTTCCTGCCCGCGGACGCCGACTTCTCGGAGGCCGCGGAGGCGTTCCGGGGCGAGCTGGGGAAGGAGCGCCTCCGGCTCACCGACTGTTACCGCGCGGTGCCCTTCTCTCCCTCGCACCTCCGGCTCTACCGGCAGACCTTCTTCGGGCTGCTCGTCCTGGGGCGGCTCGCCGACGTCTCCTTCCTGCCGTGGGATCCGCCCATGGCAGGGAGGGCCTCGCTGGTCGAGGTGCGCCCCGAGCACGTGGCGCGGGTGCTCACCGGGACCTGCGCCTACCGCGACGACGCGCGGGACGGTGTGAGCCGCTCCAGCGCGCGCGCCGCCGTGCTGAGGACGCTGCGCACGGCGACCCGGCTCGAGTTCGAGATGGAGCTCGCCGCCAAGGTGGTGGAGGACGGGAAGGGCCTGGTGCTCGACGCGGTCCTCTCCGCGGTCGCGGGCGCCGCCGCCCAGGAGAGCTCCTTCCACGGGGTGGCGGCCAACGTGCCGCGCAGCGAGGGCTGGATCTACTCGGTGCGGGAGGAGCCCTGGCGGGACGCCTGAACGAGTCCAGGGCCGGCGGCGCCCCGGCGCGCGTCGTGGCGGCGCTCGAGCGGATCCATCGCGACATCCGCGCGCTTCGCCTGCCGGGGTTCGTGGGCCCACCGGTGCACGGGCCGCCCATCCCGAGCCGGATCTTCCTCCTCGGGCAGGCGCCCGGTCCGCACGAGGCGAGGTTCGACCGTCCCTTCGCGTGGACCGCTGGCAGGACGCTCTTCGGGTGGTTCCAGCGCGCGTTCGGCGCCACCGAGGAGCAGGTCCGCGCGCGCGTCTACATGGCGGCCGTGGTGCGCTGCTTCCCCGGCAAGACCCGGGCGGGCGGTGACCGTGTCCCCTCCGCGGAGGAGATCGCCGCCTCCCGGCCCTTCGTGGAGCGCGAGATCGCGGTCCTGCGACCGCGTCTCGTCGTCCCGGTGGGCAGGCTCGCCATCACGGAGGTCCTCGGGCACGAGGAGCCCATCGCG
>JAJYHA010000050.1 GCA_021784995.1 Myxococcales bacterium | reverse complement strand
CGGCGGCGCACCGCCCCCAGGAGCGTCACCGCCGCACCTCGACGCGCGTCCCCTCGGGGAGGCCGACGGCGCCCCCCGTGATCACGAGGGTGCCGGGGGTGACCGCGGGCGCGAGCAGCTGGACGGCGCCGTCCTCCTCGACGCCGGTCGTCACGTCCAGCCAGCGCGCCGTCCCGCCTGCCGTCACGACGGCGACGCGCGCCGTCCCGGTGACGTCGTCCCGGAGGACGGCGGCCGCGGGCACGACGAGGGCGTCGCGCACCTCGGCCACCACGATCGACGCCGTCCCGAAGAGCCCGGGCGTGCGCGGCCCGGTGGCGGCGAGGTCGATGCGCACCGGGGCGCTGAATCCGCCGGTGCTCGTGGCGGGGAGCACCGCGTGGACGCGACCGGGGACCGGCGCCTGCCAGGCCGGGAGCTCCACGGTCGCCGCTGCGCCGGGCCGGACGCGCGCCAGCTGGCCCTGGTCGATCCGCGCCACGAAGACGATGGCGTCCGTGGCCGCGATGGACACGATCTCCCCCTCGGACGCGACCAGGCCTCCGGCGACCGCCTGGTGCGACAGGACCACCCCGGCGCGCGTGGCGCGCAGCGCCGTCGTGACCTGGCTCGCGCGGGCGAGCGCGAGCGCGCGCTCGGCGTCGGCCCGCTCCTGCGGCGTCGTCGCGGAGCGCGCCATGGCCGTCGCGCCCTCGAGGGCCGCGAGGCTGCTGCGCGACAGGAGACGCCCCACCACCTGTCCGGCCTCGACGGCGTCTCCGTCCTGCACGGGGAGGTCGACGAGCGTTCCCGCGAACGGCGCGCGGACGCGCTCCACCTCGAGCGCGACGGTCTCGCCGGGGCCGGTCACGCGCACGGCCAGCCCGGCCCGGCGCGCCGGCGCGGCGGTGACGGGCGTCGCGGCGGGGGCGAGAGAGGCGGGATCCGACGCCGCCGGCCGCGGCGCCTCCTGCGCGGGAGACCGGCTGGACCGGCTGCACGCCAGCGCCACGGCACAGACCACGGCGATCCGGTGCCCCGTCACGGCTCCCCCCACCGCAGCGCCTGGGCCTCGGCGACCCGGTACTGCTGGACCGCGACCGCCTCGGCGACCTCGGCATCGACCAGCGCGGCGTGCGCGTCGAGGACCTCGAGCGCGGTCGCGGCGCCGCCCCGGTAGAGGCTCTCCGCGAGCACCCAGGCGTCCCGGGCCGTCGGGATGGTCCGCCCGCGGATCTCGACGCCGCGATAGAGGATCGCAAGGTCCGCGCGCGCGCGTTCCCACGCCAGGCGCGCCTGCCGGCGCGC
Organism: Myxococcales bacterium; assembly: GCA_021784995.1. The sequence goes on along the minus strand of JAJYHA010000050.1, from coordinate 1,711 downwards.
CACCCGGATCGAGTCCGCCGCCTGCTGCGCGCCGAGGCGCGCCGCCGTGAGGCGGGCGTCGTATACGCCGAGGTCCCAGAGGGGCCAGGTGAGGCTGAGGGTGATCGAGGCGCCGAGGTCGTCCCGGAGACGTGAGGCCAGCGTCGGCGAGACCCCCGGGACGGGGAGCCCCGGGCCGAAGAGGCCGGTGTCGAACCAGAGCACGAGGTGCGGAGCGCGCGCCGCCCGTGTCTCCGCGATCCCGGCGCGCGCCGCCTCGTGCTCCGCCTCGGTCTGCGCCACCTCCGGCGCGGCCCGCCACGGCTCGTCGCCGGTGGGCGAGGGCGGGGAGGGGGTGGGCAGGGGCGCGAGCTCGAGCGGCGCCGACGGGTCTCGTCCCATGACGTCGTTCAGCTCGAGGCGTGCGTTCGCGATCCGGCGCTCCAGCTCCGTGACGTTCGCCTCCTCCGAGCTCAACCGCGTCCGCGTCCGGAGGAGGTCCGCCTGCTGCCCGTGACCCGAGGCCATGACCTGGCGGACGAGCGCGAGGTACGATCGCAGGCGATCGAGGCCCGTGCGGCGGGCGCCGAGCTCGCGCTCCCGCTCGATCAGCTCCGCGTACCGCGTCCTGACCTCGAGCTCGAGGTCGCGCTCCGCCACCCGGTAGCGCGCCCGCGCCGACCTGAGCAGCGCCTCGGACGACCGCACCTTGGCGTCGAGCTCGCCACCGTCGTAGACGGGCTGCTGCGCGATGATCTGGATGCGCTCCTCGTTGATCGGCGCGACGGCCGGGTTGTAGGAGGTCGCGGGCGGGGCGTAGCGCAGGTCACCGCCCAGGGAGACGCTCGGCCCGAGGCTGGCACGGGCGCCGCGGACGGCCTCTCCTCCAATCTGGACGTCGGCCCGGGCGAGCGGGAGGCGTGCGTTCGCGCTCCGCGCCTCCTCGAGTACGCGCTCGAGCGTCCAGGGCTCCGCGCACACCGCTGCGGCGGGAGCGACGAGCAGCGCGGCCCACAGGACGAGCCTCGCGTGGCGCACCAGGGCTCGTGTGACCGGGCCGCGACTCACGGATCTCTTCTCACGCCTCTCCTGGACCGCTCCGTTCGAGGCTCGTGATGCCGCATGGTATCGCGGTTGACGATCCCTGCGCGTTCGGCCTCCTGGCGCGGAAGGCCCCCACACCTCTCCGGGAGCCAGAAAACGTGGATGCGGCCGGGCTGGCAAGCGGCCGCTTGGGGCCGATCCGTCCGTCACGCCGCCGAGCCCCGGGGTGGGTCTTCACCTCCCCGGCCCGCACCGGCGCGCACCTCCCGTGGACGGGTTTCTCGATCGCGGCGCGGCCGCGTGCGAGGGTCGCGGCATGGCCCACGCAATCGTCCCGCCGCCGCTCCCGGGGAAGCCCCGTCCGACGCAGCGCCCGGTCCCGTTCTTCGACGCCGGGGAGGAGGGACGCCAGCGGGGCGAGGCCGAGAGCGTCGACGCCGCCCTGCTGCTGGTCGAGAGCCACCGTCGCCTGGGGTGCGTCCACTACGACGCATGCCTCGAGGCGGCCGTGGTCGCCGGGTGGCGCGGCTGGAGCTGCTCCGAGTGCCCGCTCGCCGCGGTGCCGCGATCGCCGAGGCTGGCCGCGGGGGAGCCCGGGGTGGCCGCTCTCCACTAGGATGAAACGGCCTGTCAATCGGGGACGTGGTTTAGGTCCTGGTTACGGTGTTCGTTCTCGTTCGTGAAGGGC
>JAJYHA010000253.1 GCA_021784995.1 Myxococcales bacterium | reverse complement strand
CGTAGGCTGTCGGTGCGTGGTAGGTCGCCTCCTTCCCGTACGCCTTCTGGTACCGCTCGGCGAAGTCCTTGGCGCCCGACCAGTTCACCGAGGGCGTCCACTGGGTCGACGAGAAGACGCCGTTCGAGATCTCCTTCTCGTTCCCGAACTGCGCGGTGGAGAAGCCCGCGCCGGCCCCGAGGAACGCCTTCGGGGCGAGGCCGATCTCGCGCGACTGCCGCATGAGCAGGATCGCGTCCGCCACGTAGGAGACCATGAAGACCAGGTCGGGGTTGGTGGCCTTCACCTTGACCAGCGTGGAGCGGTAGTCGGGCGAGCCCTGGGAGTAGGCCTCCTCGAAGACCACCTTCAGCCCCTTCCTCTCGGCGTACTCGTGCGCGCTCTTGCCGCCCGAGACGCCGAAGTCGGTGTTCTCGTTCAGGATGGCGATGGTCTTCGGCTGGCCGAGCGAGAGCGCCATGTCGAGCAGGATGGCGGCGTAGTCCCCGGTCGTCGCCGAGACGCGGAAGACCCACTTGTAGCCCTGGCGCGTGATCTCCTCCTTCGACGCGACCGGGTTCACGAGCGGGAGCTTGTAGCGGTCCGCCTTGCTCGCCACGGCGCTCGTCACGGCCGACGTGTAGGCGCCCACGACGCCCGCCACGTTGTCGCGCGTGGCCAGCTTCTCGAGCGCGGAGAGGCCGACCTGCGGCTTGCCCGTGTCGTCCTCCCACACGAGCTGCACGTCGACGCCCTTCTTCTTCAGGTCCTCCTGCGCCAGCTTGATCCCGTTGGTGAGGCTCTCGCCGATGGGCGCCTGGGGGCCCGTCATCGAGTTGATCACGCCGAGCTTCACCGTCGCGGCGCGCGCCGGCTGTGCGAGCACGAGCGCGAGCGCGACGGCCGCTGCACCGAGGGTCTTCATGCGGTGGGTTCCTCCGAAGCGGCTGCTGGTGAGAGGCTAGAGACGACCGTGGCCGCGGATCGTGGCCGCGGATGGTGTAGCGGATCCGCGCGCGGGACCGCAACCAGGTTGTCAGCGCGCGAGCCGCCCCGGGTGCGCGTAGACGTTGACCGCGTCCCCGCGCACGAAGCCCGCGAGCGTCACGTTCATGGCCAGCGCCAGGTCGACCGCGAGCGACGTGGGCGCCGACACGCTGGCGACCACCGGGATCCGGGCCCGGGCGGCCTTCTGCACCAGCTCGAAGCTCGATCTCCCGCTGACGACCAGCAGCGCGGGGCCGTCGGCCCCCGCCCGGGTCGCGCCGACGTGGCGCTCTCGCAGGAGCGCTCCGACCACCTTGTCGACGGCGTTGTGGCGGCCCACGTCCTCGCGCACGACGAGCCGCCGCCCGTCGCGCGTGAAGGCCGCCGCGGCGTGCGTGCCGCCGGTGCGCGCGAAGACGCGCTGGGCGGAGCGCAGCGCGGCCACGGCGGCCGTGACCACCGGGAGCGGCACGACGGGACCCTCCTCGAGCGGCCCGCAACCCTGGAGGAGGTCGCCGATCGTCCGGCGCCCGCACACCCCGCAGGCGCTGGTGGTCAGGGCCCCACGGCGCGTCGCGTCGACGCGCTCGACGTCCAGGGCCACGCCCGGCGCCGGCGCGATCTCGAGCACGTTCCCGTACCCCTCCTCGCCAGGGCGACCGCAGTGGGCCAGCGAGCCCACGTCGGCGGCCCGCTGGATGACGCCCTCGGCGTAGAGGAACCCCAGCGCTAGGTCGCCGTCCTCGCCCGGCGTCCGCATCGTGACCGCGATCGGATCTCCCGCCACGCGGATCTCGAGGGGCTCCTCGACGGCCACGCAGTCCTCGCGCGCCTCCCCGGTGCGGGGATCCTGCGCCCGGCGTGTGGCGTGGCGTTGCGCCATCGGGCTCCTCGACGCGCGCGGCGCGTCCCGGCCGGAGGATATCCCAGGACGAGGCCGGGCGCGGAGCCGGAGAGCCGCTCCCGCCGTGACGCGCCGTGGCGGCGGTCACCCGATCCGGAAGCGCCCGATGAGGGGCACGTGGTCGGAGAGACCGGCGAAGCCGCCCCGCGGGTCTCCGAACCGAACCGTCCCGTCGAGGTCCACGCACCGCACGGCGTTCCCGAAGAAGATGTGGTCGAGGTGCATGCGCAGCCGCATGAACCCGGCGGTCGCGAAGGGGCGGCGCGCGTCCTCGACGAAGAGGCCGGCCGCCGCGTGCGCGCTCGCGAAGCGCGCCTCCTCGGTCAGGTAGCGGAAGACCGGGGAGCCTGGCGCGGAGTTGAAGTCCCCGCACACGACGAAGGGGTGCCCCCGGGCGTGCCGGTGGACGAACGCGGCGAGCGTCCGGGCCTCGTGGAGCTGGTTGGGGCCCCACCCCATGCGCTGCCGCTCCGACCAGAACTGGCGCGCGAACGGCGTCGGGAGCGAGAGGTGCGTGTTGAAGAGGTGGAGCTGCCGGCCGGCGCCGGTGGTGATCCGCATGTGCGCGCAGATGCGCGTCTGCTTCCTGTCCTTCCAGCGCTCCACGTGGGCGTGCGTGATGTGCTCGGGCGACTCCACGTTGTGGACGTCCACCCGCAGCCGCCGCGTGTTGACCAGGATGGCGAGCCCGGTGGTGTAGATGGGCACCCCCCGCACCTGGTTCACGTGGGCGCGGAAGTAGAAGCCCTCGAAGGGACAGGTCCGGCCACCGTCCGCGAAGGCCGTCTCCAGCTCCCGCATGAAGGCGTCGAGCTGGGTCTCGGCGTGGCGGCGGCCGCGGAAGGCGACCCGGGAGCGGAGCGAGATGGTCTCGATCTCCTGCAGGCAGACCACGTCGGGCAGCGGCTCGAGGGCCGCCAGCCGGGCGGCGATGCGCCGCTGCGAGGCGCGCGTCGAGGCGAGCCCCTTCAGCGCGTGCCCGAAGTAGCGGACGTTGTAGCTGACGATGCGCAGCGGCGAAGAGGGCACGGCGCGCCGATGATATGCCCTCCCGGCCCGGCGTGTGGACCGAACCCTCGCCCCGGCGGGAGCCCGCCGCCGCGCGGGGCCGCGGCCCCGCCGCAGCCGGGC
>JAJYHA010000410.1 GCA_021784995.1 Myxococcales bacterium | reverse complement strand
GGGCGGGCCCACCCCCCCTGGGTGAAAGGGCGCCGCGAAGGCGTCCAGGTGCGGCTCCATGCCGGGGGCCGGGACGAGGCAGGGCGTCTCCACCTCCTCGTAGCCCCGGCGCGCGAGGAACTCGCGCACCGCCTGCTGCAGGCGCGCCCGGGCGCGCGCGACGTCGCGTCGATCCATGCGGCCGGAGCTTAGCGGCAGGCGCACGCGCGGGCCAACCCGCTCGCGCGCGCCCCCGGCGCCGTCACCCCGCGCCGGCGTCGGGGGGGTCGTCGGACCGTGGCTCGTCGTCGTCCAGCATCCGGTACTTGGGTCCCTCCGGGTCGTCGTACTGGCCGCTCTTCACCGACCACAGGAAGAAGAGCCAGGCCGCGACGCCGAGCGCCAGGCTGAGCAGGATGAGGAAGGTCAGGTCCACGATCGCACCCGGAGCGAGTTCGTGACCACGAACAGCGAGGAGGCGGCCATCGCCCCCGCCGCCACGATCGGGTGGAGTACGCCGGCCGCGGCGAGCGGGACGGCCACCAGGTTGTAGAAGAAGGCCCAGAAGACGTTCTGGAGGATGACGCGCCGGGTGCGCCGGCCGAGCCGCACGAGGGCGGGCACCAACCGCAGGTCGTCGCGCACCAGCACCGCGTCCGCGCTCTCCAGCGTGACGTCGGTCCCGCGCCCCATGGCGATGCCCACGGTCGCGCGCGTCAGGGCCGGGGCGTCGTTGATGCCGTCCCCCACCATGACGACGCGCGCCCCCTCCGCCTCCCGTCGCGCCACCTCCTCCGCCTTGCCCACCGGGGAGACCCCGGCGCTCACCTCCGCGATCCCGGCCCGCGCCGCCACGGCGGCCGTCGTGACCGGGCCGTCTCCGCTGACCAGCGACACCGCGAGCCCGAGGTCCCGCAGGGCCGTCACCACCTCGGGCGCGTCGGGGCGGAGCGCGTCGGCGACCACGACCAGGGCCACCAGCTCGCCCCCCGCCGCGACGTGCACCACGGTCTCGCCCTCCGCCTCCCGCGCGGCGGCCCGCGTCGCCACCGCGGAGGGGATCACGATCCCGGCGGCGTCCAGCAGCGCCGGGTTGCCCGCCAGCGCGGGGACCCCGCCCACCACCCCGCGCACCCCCTGCCCGGGCACGGCCTCGAACCGCTCCACCTCCGGGATCCGGGGCAGCGCGCGCGCGGCCTCCGCCACCGCCCGCGCCAGCCGGTGCTCGGAGCGGCGCTCGAGCGCCGCGCAGAGGCCAATCACCTCCTCGCGCGAGCGCCGGCCGTCGAGCAGCACCACCTCGCGCACCACCGGCCGCCCGACGGTGAGGGTGCCGGTCTTGTCGAGCACGACGTGCGTGGCCCGCGCCAGCCGCTCCAGGACGTCGGCCCCCTTCACCAGGGCGCCGCGCGCGCTCGCCAGCCCCGTGGCCAGCAGCACGGCGATGGGGGTGGCGAGCCCGAGGCTGCACGGGCACGCGATGACCACCACCGCGACCCCCGTCATGAGCGCGCGGTGGAGCGGCGCCCCGCGCAGCAGGTGGGCGGCGGTGGTCGCGCAGGCGACGAGGAGGATGCCGGGCACGAAGACGCCCGTCACCCGGTCCGCCACCGCCTGGATGCGGGGCTTCTGCTCCTGGGCGCGCTCCACCGCCCGGACGATCCCGGAGAGCACCGTCTCCGCGCCCGTCCGCGTGACGCGGAGGGTGAAGGCGCCGTGCAGGTTGAGCGTGCCCCCCACCACCGGCGCTCCCGGCGCCTTCGCCACCGGGCGGGCCTCGCCCGTGATCAGGGCCTCGTCCACCTCCGACGTCCCCGCGACCACCGTGCCGTCCACCGGGACGCGCTCGCCCGGCACCACCTCCACCTCGTCCCCGACGCGCACCTCGGCCAGCGCCGCCTGGCGGGTGACGGGGGCGGCGCCGTCCGCGCCCGGGCGCACCACCACCCGCGCCGTGGACGGGAGCAGCGCGCCCAGGCGGTCGATCGCCTCGGAGGCGCGACCCCGGGCTCGCGCCTCCACGTAGCGCCCGGCCAGGATCAGCGTGACGATCATGGCGGAGGTGTCGAAGTAGACCTCGCCCCCGCGCGTCATCTGGTAGACGCTGTAGACCAGCGCCGCGCCCGAGCCGAGCGCGACGAGCGCGTCCATCTCGAACCGCAGCCGGCGTGCGCCGCGCGCCGCGGCGCGCAGGAAGGGCGCGCCCGCGTAGAGGTAGACCGGCAGCGCCAGCGCGAGCGCAATGAGCTCGAGCGCCCGGCGCGTGCCCGCGTCGATGCCCTGGAAGTATCCGGCGTAGAGGGCCGCGCTGTAGATCATGAGCTGGGAGGAGAGGAAGGCGGCGGTGCCCAGGCGCACCAGCAGGTCGCGCGTGCCGGCGGCCTGCGCCCGGCGCGCCTCGCTCTCCGTGTAGGGCTTCGGGTCGTAGCCGGCGCTGCGCACGCGCCCGAGCACCGCCTCCAGGCTGGCCACCGCGGGATCCCAGCGGACGCGCGCGCGGTGGGTCGCGTAGTTCACGCGGGCGAAGCGCACGCCCGGGAGCGACGCCAGGAGCCGCTCGTTCAGCCAGACGCAGGAGGCGCACCGGATCCCGTCCACGTACAGGTCGATCTCGGACAGGCCGTCCGCGACGCGCACCGCCGCCCGGAATGCCGCCGCGTCGACGGGCCGCTCGGGGTCGGCCGCCAGCCCGCGCTCGTCCCAGCGCCGGCCGGCGTAGAAGCGCTCCAGCCCCGCGCCCAGGACCAGCCGGTACACGCCGCGGCAGCCGGTGCAGCAGAAGACGCGGGCCCGGCCGCCGACCTCGTCGCGCACCGCCTCCCGCTCCGGGAACTCGAGCAGGCAGTGGTCACAGCGCGGCATGCCACCCGAGGCCGCGCGCCAGGAAGAGCGCGCCGAGCAGCAGGACGGCGACGCCGCCCGCCCGGTAGAGCACGCCGCGAGCCCGCGCGGTGAGGAGCGTGCCCGCGCTCCCCACGGCGAGCAGGGCCGGCACGGTGCCCAGCCCGAACGCGAAGGCGAAGAGGAGACCCTGGACGAG
>JAJYHA010000087.1 GCA_021784995.1 Myxococcales bacterium | reverse complement strand
CTCGGGGGGGGGGACGAAGGTGAACTCGGCGGCGTCGTGGGCGGCGGGATCGACCTTGGCGAGCGCCTCGATCCGGAGCTGCGGCCGCCCCTGGAAGACCCCGACCGGCCCCTCGACCTCGATCAGATCGCCGACCTCGAAGGCGCCGAGCTCGTCGAGCCGGTCGAAGGCGCGCGCCTCGAGCTCGCCGGTCCGGTCCTGGAAGACGGCGGCCAGGTAGGTCTTGCCGCTCTTCGCGGTCGGGGTGGCCTTGCGCGCGACGAGGAAGAGGCTCTTGACGCGCTCGCCCTCCTTGACGTCCTTGACCCAGATCTTGTCCATGGTGCGCGGAAGCTAGCCCAGGCGCGGTGCCGGGGCAACGGCGAAGCCGCCCGGTCCCCGGCGGTCGGGCGCGGCCGGCCCGGAGCGGTTATCGACTCCGCATGGCCATCCACCCCCGGCGCGACGCGCTGATCGTCGTCGATCTCCAGCGAGACTTCCTCCCCGGCGGCGCCCTCGCGGTCCCCGGAGGCGACGAGATCGTCGCCCCGATCGCGCGGCTGGTCGGTCGCTTCGGGGCGGTGGTCGCGACCCAGGACTGGCACCCCCCCGGACACGTCTCCTTCGCCTCGGCGCATCCGGGGGCGGCCCCCTTCACCGTCGTCGCACGGCCGGTCGGCAAGCAGGAGCTCTGGCCCGCGCACTGCGTCCGGGCGACCCCGGGGGCGGCGCTCGACCCGGGGCTGCCCGACGCCTTCGTCTCGCTCGTCCTCCGCAAGGGGACCCGCGTCGACGTCGACTCCTACTCGGCCTTCCGCGAGAACGTCGGCCCCGACGGGGAGCGCGCCACCACCGGGCTGGGCGCGTGGCTCCGCGCCCGGGGCGTGCGCCGGCTCTACCTCTGCGGGCTGGCGCGGGACGTCTGCGTGCGCGCGAGCGCCGTCGACGCGGCGACCGAGGGGTTCGAGGTGACGGTGCTCGACGACCTGACCCGCGCGGTGGCGCCGGAGCGCGCCGGCGAGACCGACGCCGCCCTGGGCGCCGCCGGGGTCCGGACGTCGGCGTCGGCCGCCCTCTAGCGTCGCTCGAGCGGACCCGGCGCCGGGCCCGCCGCGCCCGGGTGCCTGCCCCGGCGCCGCCGGCCGCCTTGACGCGGCCGGGGAGGGGGCGCTTCACTCGGCCACGAGGAGGAGCGGCGATGGAAGGGAGCGCGGGATCCGCAGGCGAACGCGGCGCCCCGGGGAGGCCCGCCGAGGTGGCGGCGCCCCGGGGGCCCCGGTCGGCGCGCGGCGAGGCGGCGGCGGGGTTCGTGGCCGCGCTCGGCAAGGCGGCGCGCGCGCTCGCGCTCTACGATCCCTCGAACTCCCTGGTGCGCCAGTTCCTCGTCGAGTACCGGAGCCGCGCCTCCTCGGCGCTGCTCGGCGGGCCGCTGGCGCTCGACGTGCAGCCGTTCGAGCTCACCGTGGCCGGCGAGGCGATCTACCGGGAGGAGGACCGGGAGCGCTCCATCGCCTTCCGGCTCTTCCGGGACGGGGTCCGGCGGATCACCGTCGAGCCGGACGTCCCCTGGGGCGAGCTGGTCGGGCTCCTCGAGCCCCTGGCGGTCCACCTCGCGGGGATCGAGGGAGGCGAGCGGGACCTCGCGACCGACCTGGCCGACGCGCGGTTCACCCGGATCGCCGTGCAGGCGGTGGCGGGCTTCGCGCCGGAGGAGGACGATCCCGAGCCCACCGCCCCCCGCGGCCCGGGGGCGGAGCCGAGCCGGCTCCCCGCGGACTTCGACACCCCGTTCCCGCTCCTCCCGGCGCCCGGGCCGATCGCCTGGAGGCCGCTCCCGCCCGAGGCGATCGCCGGCCTCGCGGCGCTCGACGGGCCCCAGGCGGTCGCCGGCGACGCGCTGCGGATCGCCGCCGCCCTCCTCGCCGAGGCGGAGCGGGGCGCGGTCTCGCCCCCGGAGGTGGCCCGCTTCCTCGGCGAGCTCCGCGACTTCGTCCTGGCCGACGGGGCGCTGGGGCCGCTCGCCGCGCTGGCGGAGCTCGTGGCGCGCCAGCCGGCGGGGCCGCTCCGCGACGGGGTCCTGCGCGCCCTCGGCGATCGGCGGGTCCTGGCGGCGGCCCTGGCCGAGCTCCCGCCGGGGGTCGGCGAGCTCACGGCCGAGGCCGCGCGGGTCGTGCCGCTCGCTCCGGCCGCGGCCGCGCTCGACCTCCTCGCCGACGAGGGCGACCCGGCGCGGCGCAGGCTCCTCCTGTCGATCGCCGCGGGCCGGCTCCCGGGAGACGCGGCCGAGGTGGTGGCGCGGCTCCCGGCGCTGGCGGCGGGCGACGCGCGGGTGCTCTTCCGCGCCGTCGGCGCGCACGCGCCGGCCCACGCGGCGAGCGCGTGCGCCGCGCTCCTCGAGCACCCCGACCTCGCGCTGCGGCTCGAGGGCGTGCAGGCGCTCGCCGGCGCGGAGGGGGAGCTCCCGGTGGCGCGGCTCCTCCCGCTCCTCGCGGCGCCGGAGGAGGAGCTCCGGATCGCGGTGGCCGATCTGCTCGCGCGGCGGGGCGACGACACCGCCTTCCCGGCGCTCGCCGCCGCGGTGGAGGCGCCGGCGCCGCCGTCGCGCCTGGAGGCCGCGGCGCTCGGCCGGGCGCTCGCCCAGGTCCACCCGGCCCGGGCGGCGGAGCTCTTCGGCCGCTGGCTCGAGCGCCGGCGCGGCCTCCTGCTCGGGCGGTCGTCCTCCCGCCGCGACGAGCTCCGGCGGTGGGCGGCGGTCGCCGGCCTCGGCGCCCACCCCGCCGCCGACGCCGGCGCCCGGATCGAGGAGGTCGCGGCGTCCGCGGACGGCGAGCTGCGCCGCCACTGCGCCGCCACCCTGGCGCGGCGGAGGCAGGAGGGGTTCCATGGATGACCTCGCCGAGGCACAGGCCCGGCTCGGTCGGGCGCTCGCCCGGGCCAGGGCGGGGGCGGAGCGCGGCCTCGGGGAGCGGGTGCGCGAGGCGGGCGAGCGGTTCCTCCAGGGGTTCGTCGGCCTGCTCCGGCTGAGCCGGGTCCACGCGGCCGACAACCGGGCCTTCGAGGCGCCCGCAGCGGAGCTCGCCGCGGTGCTGTCGAGCCTGATCGCCGGAGCCGGTCCGGTCCGGATGGTGGCGGTCGAGGAGCAGGTCTACGTCAACGACCTGCGGGTCCGTCCCGCGGCGCGCTCCGGTCACGCGCTCGCCGGGGAGCTGAAGCCCCACAACACCGGCGGGCTGACCTTCCACGCGCCGCTGGACGCCGCCTCCCTGCGGCGGCTCGTGGCGGCGCTGGCCGCCCCCCCGGCGCCGGTCCGGCCGCGCTCCTCCCTCGCCGCGCGCCTCGCCGGCGAGCGGCTCGGCTCCGTGGAGCTCGTCGGGATCCACCGGTACGGCCCGGGGGAGGGGGCCGGGGGGGCGGTCGCGCTCGAGCCGACCGCGGTGCTCGAGGAGCTCCTGGCGCTGGCGGACGCCGGGTGGGGGGATCTCGCCGCCGGTCGGGTCATCGATCCGGCGGCGCTCCGCCGCGGCGTCTCCCGGCTGCTCGAGGTCGGGGTGGGGGCCCCGGCGCTGTGGGCGCGGCCGGCGGGCGGGCAGGGGCACGCCGCCCACGCGGTCGAGGTCACGGTGATCGCGCTCCTCGTGGGCGGGAGCGCCGGGCTCTCCCCCGGCGCGCTGCAGGACCTCGGCGCCGCCGCGCTGATCCACGACGCGGGCTACCTCCTGGCCTCTGCGGCCGGCGGCGGCGGAGGGCTCGCGCGCCACGCGCTCGACGGCGCCCGCCTCGCGATGCGCCAGCGCGGCTTCTCCGCGGCGAAGGTCCGGCGCCTGCGCGCCATCCTCGAGCACCACCGGGACCACGCCGATCCCGCCGGGCGGCCCTCGGCGCTCGGGGCGATCCTCCGGATCGCGGAGGATTACACCAACCTGATCCGGCTCTACGGAGCGAAGGTGACCCGCGCCGAGGCGCTCGGGGCGATGGCCCGGGCGGGCGGCACCCTCTACGATCCGGTGCTGGTCCAGGCGCTCGTGAACGGCCTCGGCCTCCACCCGCCCGGCGCCCTGGTGGAGATCGACGACGGTCGGACCGGGCGGGTGGTCGGGCCGGCCCGGAGCCCGGACCTCTGGGACAGGCCCCTCGTCCGGATCCTGGAGCCCTCGACCGGGAGGCCCACCGACGACACGGTCGACCTCGCGGTCCGTGGCCGGATCTGGAGGGACCTGCCGGGCTGACGGCCTCCCGGCCGCGCCGCCGCGCAAGCCGTGCGCGCGGCCCGGCGACCGGCGCAACTTGCGCAGCGGCGGAGGCCGGTTCGCGCGGTTTCCCGCGGCACGGGGCGTGCTTCCCGGAAGGACGAGGATGAGCCAGCTCGAGGCCCAGGCGCGCGATCAGCTGCTCCGCCGGAGGAACTCCCTCCGCCCGGCGGTCGAGCTCCCGGCCGATCCGGCGGCCCGCTGGCTCGACTACGAGGGGTTCTCGGCGGGGCCGAGCGATCGGGTCCGCCGCGAGGTGGCCGAGATCGACGCGGCGCTCCAGCGCATCGCCGAGGGGAGCTACGGGTCCTGCCTGGCCTGCGGCGGTCCGATGGGGCTGCAGCGGCTCCGGGCGATCCCCGAGGGACGCTACTGCCTCGGCTGCAGCGGCGCGGCGCTCGGCGACGACTAGGGGACGGCGGCGGGGCGCGGTGCGGCCCCGTGGCGCGGCGCCCGGGCTCCTGCTATCTCCGGTCGGTGCCCGAAGACCCCCACCCCGCGCGCCCGCCGGTCCTCGCCTATCCGCTCGGCGACGCGCTCTACCTCAACCTGACCAGCGCCTGCACCCTCGCCTGCGTCTTCTGTCCCAAGATCCGCGACGGCGACTTCACCGTCGGTGGCTTCGATCTGCGGCTCGAGCGGAGCCCGGACGTCGAGGAGGTCTGGAGGGCCGCCCTGGCCGCGGGGCTCGCGGGGCGCTCGGAGGTCGTCTTCACCGGCTTCGGCGAGCCGAGCCGGCGGCTCGGGGTGCTCCTCGACCTGGTGCGGCGGCTCAAGGGGGCGGGGGTGGCCCGGGTCCGGCTCGACACCGACGGGCTGGCCAACCTCCGCGAGGGGCGCGACGTCGTCCCGGAGCTGGCCCGGGCGGGCCTCGATGCGATCTCGGTCTCGCTCAACGCCGCCGACGCGGCGACCTACGCCCGGATCTGCCCCAGCCGCCACGGCGAGTCGGCCTATCCGGCGGTGCTGGCCTTCATCCGCAGCGCGGTGGGCGCGATCCCGGAGGTGGCGGCGAGCGCCGTCGCGGTGCCGGAGGTCGACGAGGTCGCCTGCCGAAGGGTGGCGGAGGGGCTCGGCGCGCGCTTCCGGTGGCGCCCGTACGATCGGATCGGGCGCGTCGATCGGCCCCCGGACGGGTGATCGTCCCCGCCCGATCGCGCAAACTCGTTCGCTCACCGGATCCCAAATCCGCCCGAAGCCCCTGGATCTTTTCGTTCGCTCGGGGCATAGAGACGGCGAACCCGCAGCCTTTGCGCGTGGAGGGACCGGTTCAAGTGATCACCACCCAGACCAGCGGAGGGCGCGGACCCCGGGAGCGGATCCTCGTCGTCGACGACGAGCAGAACGCGCGGGTCGCGCTCCGCACGATCCTCGCGGAGGAGGGCTACGAGATCGCCGAGGCGGCCGACGGCGAGGAGGCCCTGGCGCTCCTCCCCGGGTTCGCCCCCGCCGCGGTCCTCGCGGACGTCCGGATGCCGCGGATGGACGGGATCACGCTCCTCAAGCGCGCGCGGGAGCAGGGGTCCGACGCCGTCTTCGTCATGATGACCGCCTTCGCCTCGGTGGAGGCGGCGGTGGAGGCGATGCGCGCCGGCGCCGAGAACTACCTGGTGAAGCCGCTCGACGTGAACGCGGTCCTGGTGGTCATCGAGAAGGCGCTGGAGAAGCTCCGGCTCCAGCGCGACACCCAGAACCTGCGCGAGCGGGTCCGCGAGCGGTACCGCTTCCACTCCATCGTCGGCGACGCCCCGGAGCTCCAGGCGGTGTTCGACGTGGTGAAGCGCGCGGCGCCGACCCGGGCGACCGTCCTCATCCTCGGCGAATCGGGGACCGGCAAGGAGCTGGTGGCCCAGGCGCTCCACGAGGAGTCGCCGCGGGCCGATCGGCCCTTCGTCAAGGTGAACTGCGCCGCGCTCTCGGAGACGCTCCTCGAGTCGGAGCTCTTCGGCCACGAGAAGGGGGCCTTCACCGGCGCCCTCGGCCTCAAGGAGGGGCGCTTCGAGCTCGCCGACGGCGGCACGCTCTTCCTCGACGAGATCGGCGACATCGCCCCGGCGCTCCAGATCAAGCTGCTCCGCGTCCTCCAGCAGCGCGAGTTCGAGCGGGTCGGGGGGACCAAGACGCTCAAGGTCGACGTGCGGCTGGTCACCGCGACCAACCGGGATCTCTCGGAGGCGGTGAAGAGCGGCGCCTTCCGGGAGGACCTCTACTACCGGCTCAACGTCGTGGCGGTGACGCTGCCGCCGCTCCGGCAGCGCAAGGGGGACATCCCGGCGCTCGTCTCCCACTTCATCGACAAGTACGCGCGCGCCTACGGCAAGGAGATCAAGGGGCTGGCGCCGGGCACCCTCAACGCGCTCCTCTCCCACGACTGGCCCGGGAACGTCCGCGAGCTCGAGAACGTCGTCGAGCGGGCGGTGGTGCTGAGCAAGGTCGCGGAGCTCACCAGCGACGATCTCCCGCCGTCGCTCCGCGGGCCCAGGCCGCGCGAGCGCGCCCCCGGGGCGCTCATCCCCGGCGCCACGCTCTACGAGATCGAGCGGGAGGCGATCCTGAGGACCCTCGACATGGTGGGCGGCTCCACCTCGCGGGCGGCCGACATCCTCGGCATCAGCGTGCGCAAGATCCAGTACCGGCTCAAGGAGTACAACGGCGGCGGCGCGCCCGAGGACGGCGCGGCCGAGCGCGGCGTGGGCGGCGAGCCGATCGAGTGAGCCGAGCCCCCCGGGGCGCCCTCAGGGCGCGCGCGGGAGCGTCACCACGAAGCGCGCGCCGCCGTCCGCCCCCTCCTCGACGACGATCGCCCCGCCGTGCTGGGTCACGATGGCGTGGACGATCGAGAGCCCGAGCCCGGAGCCGGCCGCCTTGGTGGTGAAGAAGGGCTCGAAGATCCGGTCGCGGACCGCCGGCGGGATCCCCGGGCCGGTGTCCTCGATGGCCAGCGCCACCCCGCCGCGGTCGCCCGGCCGCGCCGGGTCCGGCTCGACCGGCGCGCACCCGACGCGGACCCGTCCGCCGTCGGGGGTGGCCTCGAAGGCGTTGAGGGTGAGGTTCACCAGCACCTGTCGCAGCCGCTCCTCCTCGCCCGAGACCGGAGGGAGCGCCTCGGCGCGGGCCAGGTCGCGCTCGACCACGA
This sequence comes from Myxococcales bacterium, assembly GCA_021784995.1. The sequence continues at coordinate 7,223 of JAJYHA010000087.1, read as the reverse complement.
TGGCGCGCCGCTGGGCCTCCCCGCCGAGCAGGTCGAGGACCCGGGCGACGACCGCCGGGAGATCGATGGCGCGCGGGACGAAGTCGCGCGGCCGGGCGAACTGCAGGAAGTCCTCGAGGACGTGGTCGAGCCGGCGGATCTCGTCCCGGACGAGGAGGAGCGGCTCGAGGAGCGCGCCCTGCGCGTCCTGCGGGAGCCGCCGGAGGCGCCGCTCCAGCACGCTGAGCTGGAGCGCCGCGGCGTTCAGCGGGTTGCGGATCTCGTGGGAGAGCCCGGCGGTCATGGTGCCGACGGCGGCCAGCTTCTCCGCCACCGCCGCCTTGCGCGCCAGCTCGCGCTTCTCGGCGTGGAGGCGCACCTGCCGCATCGCCTGCTCGAGGGTGACGAGCAGCTCCGGGGTCGCGCAGGGCTTCACCAGGTAGGCGCAGGCGCCGGCGCGGACGGCGGCCATCGCCGACTCGAGGGTGGCGAAGCCGGTGAGCAGGACCACCTCGCCGTCGGGCGAGCGCTCCTTGAGCTGGGGCGCGAGCGCGGTGCCGTCGCCGTCGGGGAGCTTCAGGTCGACGAGGGCGACGTCGAAGCCGTCGGCCGCCGCGCGGAGGGCCGCCGCGCAGCTCGGCGCGCCCGCCACGGCGTAGCCCGCCCGCTCCAGGACCTCGGCGAGGTTGTCCACCAGCCCGCGGTTGTCGTCCACCACGAGGACCCGCGGCCGGCGCGGCGCGTGCTCCTTCACGGCGCGGCGCCCGGGCGGGCGGCGTGGAGCCGCTCGACCACGTCGAGGAGCGCGTCCGAGTCGAAGGGCTTCTCGAAGGTGCGGTGGGCCTCGACCGGCGGCGGCGCGTGGACGCCGGTCATCACCACCAGGGGAAGGCCGGGGAACTTCAGCCCCAGGCGCCGCATCGCCTCCCCGTCCGGGCCGCCCGGGACCCGGAGGTCGACGAGCGCGCAGAACGGCCGCACCGGGCCGAGTCGCTCGGTCTCGAGCACCGAGGCGGCGGTGACCGCGGCGAAGCCGTGGCTCGCCAGGAGCTCGCAGACGTTGTCGGAGAGCCGCGCGTCGTCCTCGATCACCACCACCAGGCCGTCGCGGCGGGCCCGGCCGAGCAGCTCCAGGAGCCGCTCGACGGGGGTCGGCTTCGGCAGGACGGCGAGCAGCCCCTCCGCCCGGGCGGCGGCGAGCGCGTCGTCCCCCACGTGCGCGGTCATCACGATCGCCGGGATGGCGGGATCGAGGCGGCGGAACTCGTGCACCACCTCGGCGCCGCCCATGTGGGGCATCTTCATGTCGGTGAGGATCGCCGCGAAGCGCGCGGTGCCCGCGAGGGCGAGCGCCTCGGCGCCGCTCGCCGCCACCGCCGCGGCGCCGCCGCCGTCCCGGATGATCTCGGCCAGGTTCTCCGCGAACTCCCGGTTGTCGTCGACGATCAGGTAGCGGCGCATGTCAGCCCCCCGGCGGCCCGACCGGCAGCCGGACCGTGAAGCGCGCGCCCCCGCCGGCGCGATCGGCGTACTCCACGGTCCCGCCGTGGCGCTCGGCGATCCGCTTCACCAGCGCCAGGCCGAGCCCGATGCCCTGCTGCTTGGTCGTGATCAGCGGCTCGAAGAGCCGGCGGCGCGTCGCCGGATCGACCCCCGGCCCGGTGTCCTCGACGTCGAGGAGGATCGCCCCGTCCTCGGCGCGCCCGCGCAGGGCGACCGAGCCGGCCGGCGAGGCGGCGAAGACGGCGTTCTCGAGCAGGTTGACGAGGACCTGGCGGAGCTGGGTCGCGTCGCCCTGCAGGGGGGGGAGCCCATCGAGCCCGGTGACCGCCAGGGAGACGGTCGGGGGCCGGAGCACCGCGTCCACCGCCGCCGCCACCAGCCGGGCCAGATCGATCGGCTCCCGGGTGAGCGGCCGATCGCGGATCATGTCGAGGAGGTTGGTGACGATGCCGTTCGCGTGATCGACCTGCTCCTGGATCCGGTCGAGGTGCTTGCGGGTCCGCGGGTCCTCGCCCATGCGGCTCCGGAGGAGGAAGAGCGAGGTCTCGATCACGCCGAGCGGGTTGCGGAGATCGTGGCCGATCGACCCGACGAGCTGGCCGAAGGTGCTGAGCCGCTCCACCCGGGCCTGCTGGGCCAGCAGATCGTCCCGGTAGGTGTGGAGCATGATCGCGAGCTCGAGGTCGAGGATCTTCCCGACCGCCGCGCGGGTCGGGGCGGCGCGCGGGCTCCCGGCCAGCCGCTCGGCGGCGAGGCGATCGAGCTCGCCGCGGACGACGTTCATGGCGCCGAACATGTAGTGCTGGGGCATCCCGATCCGGACGTGCGCCCGGCCGATCCGGTAGCGGCCGTCCCAGTAGGGCTGGTCCCAGGGGCCCGCGAGGAGCGAGTCCATCCAGGCGACGAGGGTCACCTTGAGCTGGCCGACGTGGCTCTCGCCGCCGTGGAGCACCCGCGAGGCCTCGGCGTGATCGAGGATCCGGGCGTAGAAGATCTCGGCGATCTCCTGGAAGCTGGGGCGCGCCAGGGGGTGAAAGTCGCGGAGGAGCGCCTCCTCGTCCGCGCCGAACCGGAGGTAGCGCCGCAGCTCGGCGAGGACGGTCTCGGGCATCTGGCTCGTATGTAGGGCGCGCCCCGCTGCGGGTCAACCGTCCGGGGAGCGCGACCGCGCTGGCGCGATCGCGACGGCGGCCGTACCCTGAACCATGGAGCCGGCGCGGCGCGGCGGCACGCCCGGGAGGGCGCCCGACGACATCACGGTGCTCGACGGCGGGGCGGTCGCCTTCCCGGCGATGCTGGAGGCGATCGAGGCGGCGCGCTCCGAGATCCTGCTGGAGGTCTACACCTTCACCCTGGGCACGGTCGGGGGCCGGTTCGCGGCGGCGCTCGGCCGGGCCGTCCAGCGGGGGGTCCGCGCCCGGATCGTGATCGACGGCTGGGGCTCGGCCCCCCACGCCGGCGCGGTGGCGGCGAGGCTGCGCGCCGCCGGCTGCGAGGTGGAGATCTTCAACCCGATGAGCCGGCTGCTCCTCGGCCGGCTCCGCCGGAACCACCGGAAGATGCTCGCGATCGACGGCGTGCTGGCGATCGTCGGCGGGATCAACGTCGCCGACGAGTACCTCGCCGCCGGCGGCCTCCCGGCGCCCTGGGCGGACCTCGCGGTCGCGGTGCGCGGCCGGGCGGCCGCGTGGCTCCAGCGGCGCGGGCGGGGCGAGCGCGGCCACAGCCCGGCGGGCCCGGTCCGGTTCTGGCTCTCGGGGCTGGGAGGGGGGTGGCGGCTGCGGCGCCGCTACGTCAAGGCGATCGGCGGCGCCCGGGTCCACCTCCTCCTGGCCCACGCCTACTTCCTCCCGGATCGCCACCTCGTCCGGAGCATCACCGCGGCGGCGCGGCGGGGCGTGCGCGTCCAGATCGTCCTCCCGGCGCGCAGCGACGTCCTGCTCTCGCACGCGGCGGCGCGGCGCCACTACCGGCGGCTCCTCGCCGCCGGCGTGGAGGTCTACGAGTGGCCGCTCTCGATGCTCCACGCCAAGATCGCGGTGGTCGACGGACTGCGCCTCCTGATCGGGAGCTTCAACCTCGATCCGCTCTCCCTCGCGAACCTCGAGGCGCTGGCCGAGGTCGAGGACCGGCGCGCGGCGGCGGAGGGCGAGCGGTGGGTGCGGGCGAGGATCGCCGAGTCGCAGCGCATCCCGCCGGGCTGGGCCGCGGAGGGAGGGATCGCCGGGTGGTGGAGGCGGCTGACGGGCCGCGCCTTCGCCGCGGTGGCCGGCTGGCTGGCGCGGCTCATCGCGCGCCGGTGACGCCGCGACCCTTCGGGGGCGAGGCCGGCGCCCTGGGGTTCAGGCCGGCGCGGGCGCGAGGTCCGACTCGAGCCGCGCGCCGAGGTAGCCGAGGAGGCGCGCCTGGTGCAGGGACATCCCCTGGAACGAGAAGTGGACACGCCCCTGCAGGATGTCCCGTGCGAGGAGGAGGAGCGCCACGTCATGGCACTCGCGCACGGCGCGGAAGTCGACGTCCACCAGCGTGCCCGGCGAGGCCCGCTCCACCACGTCGTGGAGCACCCTGGCCTCGAGCGGCGTGAACTCCCGGGCGAGACGGACATTGACCACGACTCCGTCCGGCGCGGCGGGACCCATCGACATGGCGCTCCTCCATCCCCCGCTGACGGGACATGAAAGAACCGTGCCCTGGTAACCAGCCGAGCCGTCCGGCGCGAGCCGCTCCGGAACCACGAGCGAAACCGCCGGCGGCGCGGTAGGTGCGCGGATCCGCGCAGGCCGGACTGCCTGGGCCTGCAGCCGGGATCGCAAGCGCTGCGCTGACCGGAGCGCCGCCTCCGCAGAGCGTTCGCGACGCCCGCTCGCGACGGCGACGGCGGGCCGCGCGGTTCAGGCGTGGGGCGGGGTCTGGTCCTTCGCCGGCGGCGTGACCTGCTTCTGCCCGTCGTCGTCGGCCATCGCCTTCTTGAAGCCGCGGATCGCCTCGCCCAGCCCCTGGCCGAGCTGCGGCAGCTTGTTCCCCCCGAACAGCAGGACGACGATGAATCCGATGACGAGCAGCTCCGGCATCCTGAGACCAAGCATTGTGGACCTCTCCTGTCCTCTGCCCCGCGGCCGAGACCATTACCGCGAAGTCACCGGTCCTGTCACTAGGCCGCGGTCTCCTCGAGGGCGATCGACTCGAGCCTCCGGTGGTCGAGCACCTTGAGGCCGCGGGAGGCGTCCAGGACGCCGTCCTGCTCGAGCCGGGTGAGGCAGCGGGAGAGCGTCTCCGGCCTCATCCCGAGGAGGCGCGCCACCACCTGCTTGCGGACCGCGTTCGGACGGTCGGCGAGGAAGCGCGCGTGCGCCAGCGCGAAGCGCGCGACCCTCGACAGGCAGTCGCCCTGGCGCCAGTTGACCTCGTCGCGCTGCTGTCGCCCCTCGGTGAGGAGCAGGTCGAGGACCACGCGCGAGGCGCTCCGCTCCGGGCCGATCCACTGGGCCAGCGCGTCGCCCCCGATCCCGCAGACCTTGACGCGCGACAGCGCCTTCACCTCGAAGAGAGAGGGCTCCCCCTGGAGCGCCTCGGTGCAGAGCAGGGAGGAGGGGCCGCGGAGGGTGAGGAGCAGCTCCGAGCCCTTCTGGCTGACGGAGGAGAGCGCGACGAACCCCTCCTTCACGAAGAAGACCGTCCGGGGCCGCTCACCCTGGGCGCAGATCGTCGCCCCCGCCTCCCGGTTGGTCGGCGTGAGCCGGCACTTCCCCTGCGAGGCGAGCCCGAGGGAGCAGACGTTGCAGTCGGCGACGGGAGCGTTGGAGAGCACGAAACCTCCAGGGAGACCGGTGACGCGGCTTGACTCAGCGTCCCCTGCACGGTTCAGGCCCGCGATTCGACGGGGGAAACTCGCTCGTCTTCCCGCAGAGCTTGCGCCTTGCGGTCGATCAAGTCTGGCCCGACGCAAGCGTTGCGGTCGAGGGAATCGGCGCGGGCGCCCCGCGCGGGAGACTCCGCTCCGGGAGGGGGCGCGGACGCGGGCGCCCTGGGCGTGGCGCGCGGCCGGCGCGCTCCGCGGCCGCCGGCGGCCGGCGTGGCATGATGCGCCGGTGGAGAGGCTGCTCGAGATCCGCGATCGGCTGCTCGCCGTCGTCGCGCCGCTCCCCGGCGAGCGCGTCGCCCTCGCCGAGGCGGAGGGGCGCTGGCTGTCGCGCGAGGTCGCCGCCGCCGTCGCCGCCCCCCCCGACACCTGCTCGGCCATGGACGGCTTCGCCGTCCGCGCCGCGGAGATCGAGGCGGGCGCCGTCCTCCGCGTCGGGCAGACGATCTTCGCGGGCGCGCGCCCCGGCCCGCTCGCCCCCGGGGTCGCGGACCGGATCTTCACCGGCGCCCCGCTGCCCTCCCGCGCCGACGCGGTCGTGCGGGAGGAGGCGGTCGAGCTCGACGGTGGCCGGGTCCGGTTCCGCGCGCCGGCGAGCCCGGGAGAGAACGTGCGATGGGCCGGCGAGGACGTCGCCGCCGGAGGGCGGGCGCTCGAGCCCGGGCAGCGGCTCGGCCCCCGCCAGCTCGCGCTGCTCCACGCCGTCGGCGTCGGTGCGGTCGACGTCGTGCGGCGCCCGGCGATCGCGCTCCTCTCGACCGGCGACGAGGTCGTGACCGGGCGAGTCCCCGACTCGAACGGCGCGGCGCTCGCCGGGCTGCTGCGCGACCTCGGTGCGCGCGTGGAGCGCGCGGCGATCGCCGACCGGGTGGAGGACCTCCGCCGGGAGATCGGCGGCGCGCTCGCCCGCTGCGACGCGGTGGTGACCGTCGGGGGGGTCTCGGTGGGCGCCCGGGACCACGTCCCGGAGGCGCTCCGGGCGCTCGGCGCCGAGGTGCTGGTCCACGGGGTCCCGATGAAGCCGGGGAAGCCGTTCCTCTTCGCGATGGCGGCCGGGCGGCCGGCGATCTGCCTGCCCGGGAGCCCCGCGGCCTGCCTGGCGGCGTTCGAGGTGTTCGGGCGCCCGGCCCTCCTCGCGCTCGCCGGCGCCGCGCGGCGGAGCCGCCCGACCTTCCGGCTCCGCCTCGCCGACCCGGTCTCCGGGCGGCCGGGACGGGCGCGGCTGCTCTGGGCGCGGCTCGAGCCGGACGGACGGGCGCGGCCGGTGGGGCGCGACGCGGCGCAGATCCGGGGACCCGCGCTCGCCGACCTGCTCCTCCTCGTCCCGTCGGACGCCGGCGACCTGCCGGCCGGCGCGGAGGTGACCGCGTGGTCGCTCGCCGACGGGCCCTGAGCGCGCCGATCGTCGCCGTCTCCGGCCCGAGCGGCGCGGGCAAGACCCGGCTCCTCGTCCGGCTCGTCCGCGAGCTCCGTCGGCGCGGCCTCGCCGTGGCGGTGCTGAAGCACACGCGCCACCGCCACCTCCTCGACCGGCGCGGCTCCGACACCGCGCGGCTCCGGCGGGCGGGGGCGGTGGCGGCGGCCATCGAGGGGCCGGAGACCCTCGCCTGGTTCGGCCCACCGGCCGGGAGCGCGCGGGAGATGGCGCGCCGGCTCCCCCCGGTCGACCTCGTCCTCGCCGAGGGCTTCCGCGGCGAGCGGCTGCCGCGGATCGAGGTCCACCGCCGCCGGGTCGGGCGCCGCTTCCTCTGCGCGAGCGACCCATCGGTCTTCGCCCTGGTCTCGGACGAGCCTCCGCCGCGGCCGGTGCCGCGCTACGGCGCGGACGACGCCGCCGGGATCGCCGCGCTCATCCTGCGGCGCTTCGGGCTCGCCCCCCGGC
>JAJYHA010000134.1 GCA_021784995.1 Myxococcales bacterium | reverse complement strand
TGGTGATCCGCGCGCCGTCGGGGGGCGGCATCAAGGGCGGCCTGTACCACAGCCAGTCGCCCGAGGCGTACTTCATCCACACGCCGGGCCTCAAGGTGGTCATGCCCTCGAACCCGCTCGACGCGAAGGGGCTCCTCCTCTCCGCGATGCGCGGCGACGATCCGGTCCTCTTCTTCGAGCCCAAGCGGATCTACCGGGCCGCGCGCGGCGAGGTGCCGGAGGGCGACCACGTCATCCCGCTCGGGGAGGCGAAGCGCGTCCTCCCGGAGACGGCGGGCGAGGCCGTCGCGACCGTGATCGCCTGGGGCGCGATGGTCCACGAGGCGGTCGAGGCCGCGGGGCTCCTCGCGGACAAGGGGCTCCCGGTCGAGGTCATCGATCCCCGGACGCTCTGGCCGCTCGACATCGAGACGATCGTCGAGTCGATCCGGCGGACGGGGCGGGGGGTCGTCGTGCACGAGGCGCCGCGGACCTGCGGCTTCGGGGCCGAGGTCGTCGCGCTCATCCAGGAGCGCGCCTTCTCGTACCTGGCGGCGCCGCTCGCGCGGGTCACCGGGCTGGACACGCCGTTCCCCTACGCGCTGGAATTGGAGTACCTGCCCCTCGCGCCACGCATCGTGCGGGCCGTCGAGGCGGTCGTGGGCTACCCGGTCTGAAGGAGGTTCGAGGTGCGTTACGAGTTCAAGCTGCCGGACATCGGCGAGGGCGTCATCGAGGGCGAGATCACCCGCTGGCTCGTGAAGGAGGGCGATCCGGTCGCCGCCGACCAGCCGCTCGTCGAGGTCATGACCGACAAGGCGACCGTGGTGATCCCGTCGCCCAAGGCGGGGCGCGTCCTCGAACGGCGCGGCGAGGAGGGCGCGACCGCGAAGGTCCACGAGACGCTCGTGGTCCTCGACGTGGGGGAGGGCGCGGCGGCCGCGAAGGCGCCGCCGGTGGAGAGGCCGCCCGCCGCGGTCGCGCCGCCGCCGATGGACAAGCCGCCCGCCCCGGTCCCCCCGCTGGCCTCGAAGCCGGAGGCCAGGGCGCCCGCTCCCCCGCCGGCGCCACCCGCGGGCCACGTGCGCGCGACCCCGGTGACCCGCAGGATCGCCGCCGAGCATGGGCTCGATCTCTCGACCGTCGAAGGAAGCGGCCCCGGGGGGCGCGTGTTGAAGAGCGACGTGATGGCCCTCGTCGGCGCCGGGGCGGCGCCCCGCCTCCCCGCGGGACCCGAGGAGATCGAACGGATCCCCCTGCGTGGTGTTCGGAAGAAGATCGCCGAGAACATGCAGCGCAGCAAGCGGACCGCCGCCCACTTCACGTTCGTGGAGCAGGTCGACTGCACGCGGCTCGTCGAGGTGCGCCGCCGGATCAACGAAGCGAGGCCGGAGGGGACGCCCAAGGTCTCGTTCCTGCCCTTCATCGTCAAGGCGGTGATCGAGGGGCTGCGCCGCTATCCGGCGCTCAACGCGTCGGTCGACGACGAGAAGGGCGAGCTGATCCTCAAGCACTTCTATAATGTCGGCGTCGCCGCGGCGACGCCCGAGGGGCTCATCGTCCCGGTGATCCACGGCGCTGACCGGATGAGCGTGCGCGGGCTGGCGGAGGAGATCGGACGGCTCGCGGGCGAGGCGCGGGCCGGGAGGAGCCGCCTAGAGGACCTGCGCGGGGGGACCTTCACGATCACGAGTCTCGGGGAGCTGGGCGGTCTCTTCGCGACCCCGATCATCAACCATCCGGAGGTCGCCATCCTCGGCATCCACCGGATCCGCCCGACGCCGGTCGTCCGGGACGGGCAGATCGTCGTGCGGGACGTGATGCACGTCGCCTGCGCCTTCGACCACCGGGTCATCGACGGCGCGCTGGGCGCCCAGTTCACCTACGAGGTCATCCGCTACCTGGAGAACCCCGAGCTCTTCCTGCTGGAGCTCTCCTGACTTGGCCCACGTCCGCCGGGAAGAGATGACCTCCGAGGGACGCCGGGAGGCAGGCAGGGGGAGCCGTCCTTCCCCTCGCCTCTCCCGGACCCGCCCGTCTCGCCTCGCGAAGGATCGCCGGCCTTGATGGCCGTCCGGCAGCGGGAAGAGGCGGCGGCGTCCCTCGAGCCGGGGCGGCGCGAGCGGTTGCGCGAGATCTACCGCTGGATGATCCTGCTCCGGACGCTCGACGAACGGATGCTGACGCTCCAGCGGCAGGGGCGGATCGGCTTCTACGGATCGTGCTACGGCCAGGAGGCGGCGACGCTCGCCTCCGCCGCGGCGCTCGAGCCCGGCGACTGGATCTTTCCGGCCCTGCGCGAGCAGGGCGCGATGCTCCTGCGCGGCTTCCCGATCGTCCCCTTCCTCTGCCAGGTCTTCGGCAACGCGGGCGATCCGCAGAAGGGGCGGCAGATGCCCTCCCACCAGGCGGACGCCTCGGTCCGGCAGGCGAGCTGGTCTTCGGTCATCGGCACGCAGCTCACTCACGCGGTCGGGGCCGCTTACGCGGCGAAGCGGCGCGGCGAGCCGACGGTGGTGATGGCGTATCTCGGCGATGGGGCGACCTCGAGCGCCGAGTTCCACCAGGCCCTCGACGCGGCGGGCCGCTGGAAGGTCCCCGTCGTCTTCTGCTGCCAGAACAACCGCTGGTCGATCTCGCTGCCGGTCGATCGCCAGACGGCCGCGCCCGAGCTGTGGCGCAAAGGGCTCGCCTACGGCGTCCCGTCGGAGCGGGTCGACGGCAACGATCTCGTCGCGGTCCACGTGGCCTCCAGCCAGGCGGTGGGGCGGGCCCGGGGGGGAGGGCCGTGCCTGCTGGAGCTCGTCACCTACCGGCTGGGCGCCCACAGCAGCTCGGACGACCCCACCCGCTATCGCGATCCGGCCGAGGTCGAGCGCGCCCTCGCGCGCGACCCGCTGGTCGTGGGCCGCGAGCGCCTCGCCGCCGCGGGCGCCTGGACCGACGAGGACGACGCGCGGGCGCGTCGCGACGCGGCCGGCGATGTGGCGCGGGCGATCGCCGAGGCCGAGGCGCTGCCGCGCCCCGCCCCGGGCACGCTCTTCGATG
>JAJYHA010000469.1 GCA_021784995.1 Myxococcales bacterium | reverse complement strand
TGGAGAGGTGCCACAGGCGGCGGATGGCGTTCCCCTCGCGCAGGACCCGGTCGTAATGGCCCTCCGGGATCGAGCCGTAGTCGAAGGTGGCCCCCGGCCCGTCCGCGCGCGGCGGCGCGGGGCGCGCGTCGCGGCCGGCGCGGCGCTCGTCGGCGCCCTGGGGCTCGGGGTGCGGCATCGGTCGGTGAGTCCCTGACACCGCCGCGCGGCCGTGTCAAACCGTTCCTCCGGCCAACCCTCAGCGCAGCTCGCAGGTGGCGGCCCGCCGCAGGGGCGTGGCCCCCGTGAGCTGGTCGAGGCGCGCCCGCGCCATGATCAGCTCGTAGGTCGCCGTCGCGTTCTCCACCTGGCTCTCGACATAGGCGCCGTAGGCCTCCAGGACGTCCTTCGCCTCGGCCACGCCGGCGGCGAAGTCCATCTCCGCCGAGCGGAACCAGGAGCGCGACGTCCGGAACGACTCCCGCGAGGCCTCGAGCCGCTCCGCCGCGTCCCGGACGTCGGACACCGCCGTGCCCACCTGCGTCTCGACCAGCCGCACCAGGCCGGCCCGCTGGCGCTCCAGGGTGGCCACCTCCGCGCTCGCCTTCCGGCTCTGCGCCTGCAGGAGCGGGAGGGCGAGATCCTGCCGGAGGCCGAAGGCCAGCCCGAAGGCGAGCGTGTTGAACCAGTCCCCCGCCCACGGGTTGAGCTGGATGTCCCGGTTCGGCGCGTAGGAGTAAGCGAAGGTGCCGCCGACGAAGATCTGGGGCAGCTGCGCGGCGTGCGCGGCCCTCGCCTCGGCGGTCTTGGCCAGGATGGCGTCGTCGAGCGCCAGGAGGTCGGGGCGGCGCCGGATGGCGGTCGAGACGGCCTCCGGCGTGTCCGGCGCTCCGGTCGGCGGCGTGGGCAGGGCCACGTCCGGGATCACGACGCGCTCGGGCGGGGCGGCCAGCGTGGCGGCCAGCGCGGCCTGCGCCACCTCGCGCCCCTTCACCGCGTCCGCCTTCCGCCGGCGCAGGAGCGCCTTGTAGAGGTCGAGCTTGTAACGGTCCGAGGGGGCGACGCCGGAGGAGCCCTCGGCGAGGCCGGCCTTGATCTTCTGGTCCACCTCCGCGAGCGACTTCTCCACGTCGGCCGCGATGGCGAGCAGCCGGTTGGCGAGCGAGGTGCCCCAGTAGAGCTGGATCACGCGCAGCTGGATCTGCGACGTGGCGTCCTGCAGCAGGCGGCCGCGGGCCTCCACGCCGGCCGTGGCCGCGTCGCGCGCGGCGTCGAAGCGTCCCCAGGTGTAGAGCGGCTGGACCAGGGAGATGTCGATGCGGCCGAAGGGGCCGATGCCGTCGAGGGTGCGGCTCGAGGTGCGCGGGTCGAGCACCGTCCCGTGCGCCTCCGGGACCGGGCCGGCGAGCAGCGTCGCGCTGGAGCCGGGGAGCCAGCGCGCCGCGCGGGCCAGCGCCAGGTCGGCCTCGGCGGCGGCAAGCTCCGAGCGCTTGATGGCCACCTCGTCCGAGTTCTCCGTCGCCAGGGCCAGCGCCGTGTCGAGGTCGAGCGGGCCGCATTGCGGGCCCGCCGCGAGCAGCCAGGCGAGGATGAGGGTGTGAGGCACGTTCTCTCCGGGGAGCGACATGGCACCGTACTTGGCCTGGTGCCCACCGTTCAAGTTTCCGCTAGCATCCGCTCCCTCGACGTCTTGGGGGGGGCAGAATGGCACGAGAATCGGCAAAGGTCCTCATCGTCGGCGGCGGCATCATCGGGCTCACGCTCGCCCGGGAGCTGCTCGCCCACGGCGGCGAGGAGGTCGTCATCCTGGAGAAGGAGCCGACGCTGGGCGTCCACGCCTCCGGGCGCAACAGCGGCGTGCTGCACGCGGGCATCTACTACGCGCCGGACAGCCTGAAGGCGCGCTCCTGCCTCCAGGGCAACTTCCTCATGCGCGCGTACTGCAAGGAGAAGGGGCTGCCCATCCTGGAGACCGGGAAGGTCATCGTGGCCCGCGCCGAGGAGGAGCTGCCCGCGCTGGAGGAGCTGCACCGCCGCGCGACGGCGAACGGGGCCAAGGTGGAGTTCGTGGACGAGCGGCAGCTGGCCGACATCGAGCCGAACGCGCGCACGGTCGGCCGGGCGCTCTTCTCGCACCACACGGCCATCGTCGATCCGAAGGAGGTCCTGCAGAGCCTGCGGGCCGACCTGGAGGCCAGCGGGCGGGCCCGCATCGTGACGGGCTGCACGTTCACCGGGCTGGCGGGCCCGCGGGTGGCGGCGACCACGCGCGGCGAGTTCGCCTACGGGCGGCTCGTCAACGCGGCGGGCGCGCACTGCGACCGCGTGGCCCGCGCCTTCGGCGTGGCGCAGGAGTACCGGCTCATCCCGTTCAAGGGGATCTACCGGAAGCTGGCGCCGGGGAAGCGCTTCGTCGTGAACGGGAACATCTACCCGGTCCCGGACATCCGGAACCCGTTCCTGGGCGTCCACTTCACGCGCAGCGTGCACGGCGACGTGTACCTGGGGCCGACCGCCATCCCGGCCTTCGGCCCCGAGAACTACGGCGTGCTGGGCGGCGTCGACGCCGGCGCGTTCGGGATCCTGCTGTCGGACGCCACGCTCTTCTTCCGGAACCCCAAGTTCCGCGCGGTGGCGCTGGTGGAGCCGCGCAAGTACCTGGCGCGCTACTTCGACCGGGACGCGGCCCGCCTGGTCAAGCGCTACGAGCCCTCCGACTTCGAGCGCGCGCAGAAGGTGGGCATCCGCCCGCAGCTCGTCGACTGGCGCACCAAGGAGCTGGTGATGGACTTCCTGGTGCAGGCGAAGGACGAGTCGGTGCACGTCCTGAACCCCATCTCGCCGGCCTTCACCAGCTCGATGGATCTGGCCAGGACCGTGGTGCGGGAGCACTTCGCCGGGTGACGGGCTCGGCCGCGCCGAGCGCCGGCCGGGGCGGGCAGAGGCGGGCCGGTCGTCCGCTGGCGCCGGGCGCCGCCCCGGCGTAGAAGGACCGGATGGACGAAAGGGATCGCGTCGTCGCGAGCGCCTTCGACGGCCAGGCGGCGAAGTTCGAGCGGGCGCCGGTCCAG
>JAJYHA010000415.1 GCA_021784995.1 Myxococcales bacterium | reverse complement strand
CGGCGGCCGCGGCGGCGGGAGCGGCGGTGGCCAGGGCGGCCCGCCGGACGACATGGGCGGCCCGCCCCCCGGCTTCGACGACGAGTCGGGCCACGGGGGTGGGCACGGCGGACCGGGCGGACCGGCGCAGGGCGGCCCCGGGCCGGGGGACGACATCCCGTTCTGAATTCCACCGGGCCAGGTCGGCCGACGGAGCGGCAGAAGGCCACGCGCCTTCTGCCGCGCCCCGTCCCCCCCGCCGGCTTGACCGCGCCGGGCGTTTCCCCTACTCAGGCGACCAGCCGATCGAGGGAGGGCGCGCGTGCCAGGACCGACGCCGGGGCGCCGCTTCAAGGACGCCATCTACCAGCAGTTCGCGCGCGTCTCCAAGGCGCTCGCCAGCCCGCACCGGATCGAGCTCGTGGAGCTGCTGGCGCAGGGCCCGCGGACGGTCGAGGCCCTCGCGCGCCTCTCGGACATGAGCCTCGCCAACACCTCGCAGCACCTGCAGGTCCTCCGCGCGGCGGGGCTCGCCGAGGCGACGAGGGAGGGGCTCTTCGTCACCTACCGGCTGGCCGACCCCAAGGTGTCCGAGCTCTTCCTCGCCCTCCGGTCGGTCGCCGAGGCGCGGCTCGCCGAGGTGGAGCGCATCAAGCGGGGGTTCCTCGCCGAGCGCGATCAGCTCGAGGAGATCGACGAGGCGGCGCTGCGCCGCCGCGTGCGCGAGGGGGCGGTGACGCTGCTCGACGTCCGGCCCCCGGAGGAGTACGCGGCGGGGCACATCCCCGGCGCCATCTCGCTGCCGCTGCCGGAGCTCGTGCGCCAGCTCGCCGACCTGCCGAAGAGGACCGAGATCGTGGCCTACTGCCGGGGTCCCTACTGCGTGCTCGCGGTCGAGGCGGTGGCGCTCCTCCGCAGGAAGGGGTTCCGCGCGCTCCGGCTCGAGGACGGGGTCCTCGACTGGGCCGCCCAGGGGCTCCGGGTCGTCCCGACACCCACCCGGTGACGGCCCCCGCGCCGGAGGCCCGCCGGCCCGGCCCGGGCCGGGGTTGACAGCCCGCGACGGTATTCAATAAGTTCCTTGAGTACTGCGCGGCGCGCCGGCGCGACGCATGTCCCTCTCCCTCCGACACCGAGGAGCCGACCCACGATGCCCGACTGTGCCTCCTGCGGCGCGCCGTCCGAGGCGCGCTTCTGCCCGACCTGCGCCGCGCTCCCCTACGCGGACGTCATCCGCGGCTGCTGCGCCCGGGCGACGTCGACCAGCCCGCTCGACCTGGCGCAGGAGATCCTGGCGCACCCGGCCTTCCCGGTCGCCGGCCAGGCCCACCACCCGCTCGTCGCCGCGGTCCTGGTGACCGCGTGGCGGAACGCGACGGGCGCGGAGGCGGCCGGGCCGCTCGCGGCGGCGATCGAGCGGGGCGACTCCATCCCCGGGGGGTTCTGCGCCGGCTTCGGCGCCGACGCCGCCGCGATCGCCTGCGGCGTCGCGGTGAGCGCGATCCGCGGGAACACCGTCAAGGCCGAGCACGCCCCCGGCCGGGCGCTCGCGCACGCGCTCACCGGGCAGGCGATGCTCCAGATCGCGAGCGGCACGGGGAACCGCTGCTGCAAGCGCAGCGTCTACGGGGTGCTCGAGGTCGCGACCGCCTACTTCGCGTCGGCGCTCGGGGTCGCGCTCGCGCCGGCGAGCGGGCGGATCGAGTGCCCGTTCACGGAGCGGAACAAGCTCTGCAACCGCGAGGCCTGCCGGTACTTCCCGGCCGGCGGGATCCCGGCGGCGCCGCGCCGGCGCCTCGCCGCCGTCGAGGAGGTCGCATGAGGCGGAACAACGTGGACCTCGCCGCCATCGGGGCGCTGGTCGAGCGCACCCGGGCCGATCCGGGCGCGGCGCGGCTGCGGAAGCGCGTCGAGGGGGTCTGGAACCCGCGCGAGGGAGCGCCCCAGTTCACCGCGACCGTCGCGCACGGAGACCGCGCCACGTCGCTCCAGGCCGACATGGCCGTGCCCTTCGGCGGCGCCGGGCTCGCCCCCGATCCGCTGCAGTACATGCTCTTCGGCCTGGCCGCCTGCTACACGGCGACGCTGGTCATGATCGCGTCGATGGAGGGGGTGGAGCTCGGCGCGGTGCGGGCGGTCGCCGAGAACGCCGTGGACGGCGCCCGCTCCCTCGGGATCGGCGATCGGCCGCTGGTGGAGCGGGTCTCGGTCCGGGTGACGGTGGACGCCCCGGTGGACGACGCCCGGCTCGCGCGCTGGGCGCAGGCGGCGCGCGAGGGGTGCCCGTTCGCCTTCACGATCGCCAGCGCGGTGCCGCTCGACACCCGCGTCGAGCGGGCGTGATCGGCCGGGGCCCCCCATGACCGAGCGGCGCATCTACCTCGACTTCAACGCCAGCACGCCGCTCGCGCCCGAGGTCGTCGAGGCGCTCCGCCCCTTCCTCGGCGAGCACTTCGGCAACCCCTCGAGCCCCCACTGGGCCGGCGCCCCCGCCAAGGGCGCGGTGGAGCGGGCGCGCGCCCAGGTGGCCGCGCTCCTCGGCTGCGCCGACGACGAGATCGTCTTCACCAGCGGCGGGAGCGAGGCGAACAACCACGCCCTGAAGGGCGTCTTCCTCGCCCACCGGCACCGCGGCGAGCACGTCGTCACCTCCGCGGTCGAGCACCCGGCGGTCCTCCAGCCGCTCCGGTTCCTCGAGACCCTCGGCGCCCGGGTGACGGTCGTCCCGGTCGACCGGCGCGGGCGCGTGGACCCGGACGACGTGCGCGCGGCGATGACCCCCCGGACCATCCTGGTCAGCGTCATGCACGCGAACAACGAGGTGGGGACGATCCAGCCCATCGCCGAGATCGCGGAGATCGCCCGGGCCGCGGGCGCGCTGGTGCACACCGACGCCGCGCAGAGCGTCGGCAAGATCGCGACCCGGGTCGACGCGCTCGGCGTGGATCTCCTCTCCCTCGCTGGCCACAAGCTCCACGCGCCCAAGGGGGTCGGCGCGCTCTACGTCCGTCGCGGGACGCGGCTCGAGCCGCTGGTGCACGGCGCCGGTCACGAGCAGCCACGGCCCGCGGACACTG
>JAJYHA010000442.1 GCA_021784995.1 Myxococcales bacterium | reverse complement strand
GATCTCTGCGGCCTGGAGCAGATCATCGAGCGCCGCCTCGGCGGCAAGAGCCTCGGCTTCGGCTCCGACGTGAAGTCGAAGACCGAGAAGAACATCGGCGAGCTCCTCGCGATGGTGGAGCCGGACGACCTCCTCAAGTTCGGCATGATCCCGGAGTTCGTCGGGCGCCTGCCCGTGGTGACGAGCCTGGAGGAGCTGGATCGGCCGGCGCTCATCGAGATCCTGACCCGCCCGCGCAACGCGCTCGTCAAGCAGTACAGGAAGCTGCTCGACATGGACGGCGTGCAGCTCAAGTTCACCGACGGGGCCCTGGAGGCGATCGCGCGGGCTGCGCTGAAGAACCGGGCGGGCGCCCGGGGGCTGCGGGCGATCCTCGAGAACGCGATGCTCGACATCATGTACGACGTCCCGAGCAAGCGGAACGTCCAGGAGATCGTGATCTCCGAGGACGTGATCGAGAAGAACGAGCCGCCGCTGGTGGTGATGCGGAAGGAAGCCGAGAGCGCCTGAGCCCGGCGCGCGGCGCGCCCATTTGCCTTTGACGGCAGCGCCGCGCCCGGACAAGTAAGGCGGGTCGCGTGTCCCGGGGAGGCGGCCCCCAGCCGCCTGCCCGCACAGGAGCCATCCGAGCGATGTCCATGTTCTTCCGCAACGAAGACGGCAAGCCCCGGCTACGCAACCTGCCCCTGCTGCCGCTGCGGGACATCATCGTGTTCCCCCACATGGTGGTCCCGCTCTTCGTCGGGCGCGAGAAGTCGATCGCGGCGCTCGAGGAGGCGATGGGCGGCGACAAGGCCATCCTCCTCTGTGCCCAGAGGAAGGCGAAGACCAACGAGCCGACCGCCGACGACATCTTCCCGGTGGGGACCGTCGGGACGGTCCTCCAGCTCCTCCGGCTGCCCGACGGGACCGTGAAGGTGCTGGTCGAGGGCAAGCTGCGCGCGCGCGTCCGGCGCGTGGTGGCCGCCGATCGGTACTTCCACGTGGAGGCCGAGGAGATCGACGAGCCGGTGGAGGCCACGGTGGAGCTCGAGGCGCTCATGCGCTCCGTGCAGTCCACCTTCGAGGCCTACGTCAAGCTCAACAAGCGGATCCCGCCCGAGATGCTGATGAGCGTCTCGACCATCGACGACCCGGCGCGCCTCTCCGACACCATCGTCGCGCACCTTTCGCTCAAGCTGAACGACAAGCAGGCGATCCTGGAGACGGAGTCTCCCGCGAAGCGGCTGGAGAAGCTCTACGAGCTGATGCAGGGCGAGATCGAGATCCTGCAGGTCGAGAAGAAGATCCGCACCCGCGTCAAGAAGCAGATGGAGAAGACGCAGAAGGAGTACTACCTCAACGAGCAGATGCAGGCGATCCAGAAGGAGCTGGGCGAGCGCGACGAGTTCAAGAACGAGATCCAGGAGCTCGAGGAGAAGATCAAGGCCAAGAAGATGTCGAAGGAGGCCACCCTCAAGGCCAGGAAGGAGCTCAAGAAGCTCAAGATGATGAGCCCGATGAGCGCCGAGGCCACGGTGGTTCGCAACTACATCGACTGGATCCTCTCGCTCCCCTGGTACGAGTACACCGAGGACAAGCTCGACATCGCGGAGGCGGAGAAGGTCCTGGACGAGGACCACTACGGGCTGCGCAAGCCCAAGGCGCGCATCCTGGAGTACCTGGCGGTCCAGAAGCTCGTCGAGAAGATCAAGGGCCCCATCCTCTGCTTCGTGGGGCCGCCGGGCGTCGGCAAGACGTCGCTGGCGAAGTCCATCGCCCGCGCGATGAACCGGCGCTTCGTCCGCATCAGCCTGGGCGGCGTCCGCGACGAGGCCGAGGTGCGCGGCCACCGGCGGACCTACATCGGTGCGCTGCCCGGGAAGATCATCCAGTCGCTGAAGAAGGCCGGCTCCGGGAACCCGGTCTTCCTCCTGGACGAGGTCGACAAGATGTCGACCGACTTCCGCGGCGATCCCTCCGCGGCGCTCCTCGAGGTGCTCGACCCGGAGCAGAACTTCAGCTTTGGCGACCACTACCTCGACCTGGACTACGACCTGTCGAAGGTGATGTTCATCTGCACGGCCAACACCATGGGCGGCATCCCGGCGCCCCTCCAGGACCGCATGGAGGTGATCCGCCTCGCCGGCTACACCGACCTGGAGAAGCTGTCGATCGCCAGGCGGTACCTGGTGCCCAAGCAGAAGGAGGCGAACGGCCTCGCCGGGATCTCGGTCGAGGTGCGCGATGACGCCATCCGCACCCTCGTCCATCGGTACACGAAGGAGTCGGGGGTGCGCTCCCTGGAGCGGGAGATCGCCAGCATCTGCCGCAAGATCGCCAAGGACGTCCTGAAGGCCGGGCGCGAGAAGCGGTACGTGGTCGGCCCGAAGGCGGTCCAGCGGCTCCTGGGCCCGCCCCGATACCGCTACGGCACCGCGGAGGCGGAGGACCAGATCGGCGTGACCACCGGCCTCGCCTGGACGGAGCTGGGCGGCGAGCTGCTGACCATCGAGGCGACGGTGATGCCCGGCAAGGGCAAGCTCACCATCACCGGCAAGCTGGGGGAGGTGATGCAGGAGTCCGCCCAGGCCGCGATGAGCTACGTGCGCTCGCGCGCCGAGGTGCTGGGCCTCGACAAGCGCTTCCTCGAGGACATGGACATCCACGTCCACGTGCCGGAGGGCGCCATCCCCAAGGACGGTCCGTCGGCGGGCATCACCATGGCGACCACCCTGGTGTCGGCGCTGTGCCGGATCCCCGTGCGCAAGGACGTGGCCATGACCGGCGAGATCACCCTCCGCGGCAGGGTGCTCCCCATCGGCGGGCTCAAGGAGAAGGTGCTGGCCGCGCACCGCGGCGGGATCAAGCGCGTGCTCATCCCGAAGGAGAACGGGAAGGACGTCCGCGAGATCCCGAAGAAGGTGCGGGACGCGCTCGAGATCCTGCTCGTCGAGCACGCCGACGAGGTGCTGCGCGAGGCGCTGCGGCTCGAGGATCCGTACGCCTTCTACGCCCGGCTGCCCGCGAGCGGCGCCCGCGCCGACGCGGCGCCGTCGCGGCCGCCGCCGCCGGCGCC
>JAJYHA010000353.1 GCA_021784995.1 Myxococcales bacterium | reverse complement strand
CCCCGCGCCGCCGCTCCTCGGCGCGACCCCTCCGGCCGATCGGCGCCGCCCGCGCCGCGGCGCTCCGCCCGCTCCTCGACGCGCTCGACGCCGGGCTCGACCGGGCGGCCCGGATCGCCGCCGACCCGGTCGAGCTGCCGCGGCGCTACCCCGCGCCCGACGATCAGGAGGTGGCGGGGCTGCTGGCGGCGAGCCTGGCCTACGGCCGCGCCGACCTCTTCAAGCCGATCCTCGGCCGCCTCCTCGACCAGCTCGGCGGCTCGCCGGCGCGCGCGGTCGAGGCCTTCGCCCGCGCCCCGGACCCCGCGGCGCTCGCCTGGTTCCGCTACCGCTTCAACCGGCCGCCGGATCTCGCCGCCCTCCTCGCCGCGATCGGCCACCTCCGCCTCGCCCACGGGTCGCTCGGGGCGCGCTTCGCCGCCCTGTTCGACGGGGCGGGCGGCGGGCCCGGGGCGCTCCGCGCCGCCCTGGCCGCCTTCGCCGCCGAGCTGCGGGGCGCGCCGCCGGTGGCCGGCCTCCTGGCCGGGCGCGGCGCGCGGGGGCTGCGCCACCTCCTCCCGGACGCGGCGGGCCCGGGGGCCGCCAAGCGCTGGAACCTCTACCTCCGCTGGATGGTCCGCGGCCCCGACGCGGTCGACCTGGGCGCCTGGCCGGCGGTGCCGCGCGCGGCGCTGGTCGTGCCGCTCGACACCCACGTGCTCCGCGTGGCCGGGTGCCTCGGCCTCACCCGCCGCACCGACGCCTCCTGGCGGACCGCCGAGGAGATCACCGCGTCGCTTCGCCGGATCGATCCCGCCGACCCGGTCCGCTTCGACTTCGCCCTCTGCCACCTGGGGATGAGCGGCCTCTGCCCGGCCCGCCGCCGCGCCGCGCGCTGCGCCGGCTGCCCGCTCGCCGGCGCCTGCCGGGCGGTCAGACCCGCCGGATCCGCTGCCGGAGCTCGAGGACGATCTCCCCCTCGCGGAAGATCCGGACCGTCCCGGTCGTCTGGGAGACGGTGATGGCGATCGCCTTCGTCTCCGCGGTCATCGACGCGGCGGCGCCGTGGCGCGCGCCGAGGCCGAGGGGGAGGGTCACCTCGCGGTTCGTCGAGAGGAGGTAGCGCCCGGCGGAGAGGACCACCCCGTCCTCGCGGATCACGAAGGCCCCGTCGAGCGCGGCGAAGGTCTTGACCGCCTCGCGGATGGCCGGGTCGAGCGAGTTGCGGTCGGCCTCGCTCATCCCCTGGAACGGGTTGAGGATGAGCTGCCGGCTCTGCTCCATCACCGCGGTCGAGTCGCCGACGACGACGATCGTGCCGACGGCGTGCCCCTCGTACCCCTCGGCGCCGATCTCCATCGCCGTGTGGATGAGCCCCTCGATGACCTGGGAGGAGAACTCGGAGGGGAGGCCGAGGGTGTCGACCCGGAGCCGCTCCTCCGGGTCGTCCGCGCCGATGGTCGTCTTGACCATGGTGTCGGCGAACCGGTCGTCGCCGGGGCCGCAGAGCGCGAGGACCGTGTCGCCGTCGCGGAGCAGCCCCGCCGACTGCGCGGCCACGACCGCGACCTTGATCTTCTCCACCCGGGTGTAGTCGTAGGGGGGGATCACCACCGCGTGGTAGCGGCGGGCCTTGAGCTGGAGCGCGAGCGGCTCGCTGGTCACCGCGTAGACCAGCTTCTTCTTGATCGGGCGCCCGCGGAGCTCGTTGGGGGTGAGCGGCTGGTCGGAGACGAGGAGGAGCCGATCGACCTCGGCGCGCGTGGTGAGGGCCAGGCCGACGCGCAGGAACTCCCGGTCGAACTTTCCGTCGGCCATGCGCCGAGTATCGGCGCAGGCCCCGGGGGAGTCAAAAGCGCTGCCGGCCGCGCGCCGGCGCGCCTTGACAGCCCTGGCATCGCCGTCTAGGGTCTCCCCTCTTTCGAGGCCCGACGGGGGGCCCTGGGCGGAGGAAGTCGCTTGAACAAGAAGGACCTGAAGCGGTTCAAGGCGATGCTCGAGGAGTCGAAGCGGCAGATCCTCGCGTCGGCGAAGAAGACCCTCTCCGAGGAGGCCAGCTTCGACACCGACGACCTCCCCGACGAGATCGACCAGGCCTCGAGCGAGTACACCCAGTCGATGATCTTCCGGCTGCGGGACCGCGAGAAGTTCCTCCTCTCCAAGATCGACAAGGCGCTGGCCCGGGTCGAGACGGGCACCTTCGGGATCTGCGAGCGGTGCGAGGACGAGATCTCGCTCAAGCGGCTCGAGGCGCGCCCGGTCACCACCCTCTGCATCCGCTGCAAGGAAGAGCAGGAGCAGAAGGAGAAGTCCTTCGGCTGAGCGCGCCGGACGGCGCCGCCCCCGGGGCGGGCGCCCCGGCGCCCCTCACGCGTCGAGCCGGAAGAGCTGGACGCCGATCAGGATCTGATCGCCGGGGGCGAGCGCCCGCTCGCCGGCCAGCCGGGCGAAGGTCCCGTTCGAGCTGGCCAGGTCGGTCAGCACCACCCCGTCCGCGCCCACGTCGAGGCGGGCGTGGCGGCCGGAGACGTAGCGGTCGGTCGGGAAGGTCACCTCGCCGAGCTCGCGCCCGATCCCGTTCTCGCCCGGCCGGAGGGGGAAGAGCTCCCCGACCCCGCCGCCGTCGAGGAGCTGGGCGAGCCGCAGCGTCGCCCCGGGATCCGGCGCACCCCAGGGGCGGACTCCGCGCGCGGTCGGCTCCTCGGGGCGCGCGAACGGCTCGAGCCGGAGCAGCTGCCGGCCCACCCGGAACTCCTCGCCCACCGCCAGGCGGTGCGGCGCGGAGATCCGGACGTAGGTGCCGTTCAGGCTGCCGAGGTCGGCGAGCCGGACCGCGTCCCCGGTCCGGACGAGGCGCGCGTGGCGCGGCGAGACCGTGGGGTCGTCAGGGAGCCGGAGGGCGCCCTCGAGCCGGCCGCAGAGCGTCTCGCCCGGGGGGAGCGGATGGACGATCCCCGGGCGCCCGTCGTGGCGGACGGCGGTGAGGCGCGGCCCGCGGGCCGGCGCCGGGGCGAGCCGGGGCGTGGTGGCCGGGTCGTGGGGCGCGGGGAGGCCCTGGGGCCCGGTCCCGCCGTCGGCCGACGCCGGCGCCT
>JAJYHA010000237.1 GCA_021784995.1 Myxococcales bacterium | reverse complement strand
AGCGCCGCCGCCCGCCGCCAGCGGGCGCGCCCGCCCGGCGCGCCGCGGGCGGCGAGCCGCCGCTGCACCGCCCCCCGGACGGCGAAGAGGGTCGTGGCCCCGAGGACCAGGAAGGGGACGAGCCGGTCGAACAGGGCGGAGGAGGTGGCCCGCAGCAGGAGCGCCCCCGCCGCGCCCCCGGCGACGGAGGGGAGGACGAGCCAGCGCAGGGAGCGGTCGGCCCGCGCCAGCTCCCGCCGGAAGCCCCAGATGCTGCCGAGCGAGCCGGGCCAGATGCCGGCGGTGCTCGTGGCGTTGGCCACGACCGAGGGCAGCCCGAGCCAGATCAGGACGGGGAAGGAGATCAGGGTGCCGCCGCCGGCCACCGAGTTGATGGCGGCGGCCAGGAGGGCGGCGGCGAAGGCGGCGAGGAGCTGGAGCGGCGTGGCCGGACCGGTGGGCATGCTCCACCGCTACCGCCGCCCGCGCCCCCCGGCTAGACCGGCGGCCGCCAGATCGTGTCGCGGACCGGACGCCTCGCGCCGCTCGAAGAGCGCCCCCGGCGTGCGGCCGAAGCGCCGCCGGAAGGCGGCGATGAAGGCCGACGGGGACGCGAAGCCGGCGTCGAGCGCCACCGCGGTCACCGGCTCGCCGCGCTCGAGGCCGTCGAGCGCCGCGAGGAGGCGGACGCGGAGCCGCCACTCGCGGAAGCCGAGGCCGGTCTCGCGGTCGAAGAGCCGGGCGAGCGTCCGCTCCGACGCCCCGGCCCGCCGCGCCCACCCGGCGAGCCCGAGCCGCGAGGCGGGGTCGTCGCGCAGCCCGGCGGCGACCGCGGCGAGCCGCGGATCGGCCGGGATGGGGACGGAGAAGGGGGCGGCGGGCGCGGCGGCGAGCGCGTCGAGCAGGACGGCGACCAGCCGCCCGTCCGGCCCGGCGACGTCGTAGGCCGCCGGGCGCCGGCAGAACTCCACCAGGAGCTCGCGCAGGAGCGGCGAGACCTCGATCACCCGGGTGTCCCCGGGCGCCCAGGGCGCGGCCGCGGGATCGACGTAGAGGCTGCGCATCCGGGCCGGGCCGCGCGAGCCGACGTCGTGCTCCTCGCCGGCCGCGATCCAGACGGCCCACTGGCGCGGGGCGACGAAGGCGCCGTCGCGGGTGCGCACGGTCAGGACTCCGGCGGCGGCGTACGAGAGCTGCAGCCACGGGTGGTGGTGGGGGCGCGTCCAGGAGCCGGCCCGCAGCGCCTCGACGCGGGCGAGCACCGGGCGGGGGAGCGCCGCCGGGGGGGCGAGGTGGCGCTCGAGCGCGGGATCGCGGCGCGCGGCCATGGCCGGCGCGGCTCAGGGGACGGAGAGGGTCGTGACCGGCAGCGCCGTCGCCTGATCGTAGAGCACGACCTGCCAGCCGGCGGCGACCTTCTCCACGGTGACGTAGCCGAAGTCGATCGAGGAGCCCAGGAGCGGGGCGCCGCCGTTCCCGACGACCAGCTCCTTCGGGGCGACGTACTCGAAGGTGGAGAGGTGGCCGGCGAGCAGGAGGTCGTACGGGGACTGGGCCAGGAGCGCCGCCGTGGCGGTGACGCAGGGCGCGGTGGGGACGCTCGCGGGGTCGTGCTGGACGACGATGGTGTAGGTGGTCGGGGAGGCGAGCTCCGCGGTCAGCCAGCTCTGCTGGGTGGCGCTCCAGGCGTTGCAGGCGATCACGACGAGCTTCGCCGTCCAGCTCGCGTCGGCCGCGCCGATCTTCACGGCGTAGTAGGGCGCGGACTGGCCGAGCGGCGCCACGAGCCCGCTCATGAACGCGTCGTAGTTCGGCGTCTGGCCCGGCGTGCAGTCGCCGGCGGTGGTGCCGTCGCACTCGTCGTTGCCCATGGCGGCGAACACCGTCCCCGAGTAGGCGCTCCGGGCCGCCAGGTAGAGGTCCATCTGCGGCTGGGCCTGGGTGCCGGTGGTGCTCGCGAACATGTAGTCCCCCGTCGCCACCGCGAACTGCGGGCGCGGGCTCATCGCCTGGATGTCCCTGTAGATCCCGGTGATGGTCGAGGTCGGGTAGCCGGACGTGTCGTCCATCACGGCCGGGCGGGTGTCCCCGAGGACCGCGAAGTAGAGGTGATCGACCGTCCCGCCGCCCGCGCCCACGCCGGTCGGCGCGGCGCCGCCGCTGGAGCCGCCGCAGCCCGCGAGCGCGAGCGCGGCCAGCGTCGAGATGAAGCGAGGCCCGAGCTGCATGATCACCCCCTCGCGGGCCGGCCGGCCCGCCCTGCGACAACAGTGACCACCCCCCCGTCGGCGGCCAATGGCGCGCCCCACGCGGGACGGCGGGTTCGACCCCTCCGGCAGCGGCGGCACCGCGCCCCCCTCCAGCGCGTCGGGGACCGTGCGTGGAGGGAAGGTCCGGCGCCGGCGCCCTTCATCCGGCCGGGGGCGATGCTACCCTGGCCGGGCGACGGGCGACGGGCGGACCGGCACCGGCCGATCCGAGCGCGGGGCCGAGCGGCGCCCCGGCCGGCGCCGCACCACGCCGCCGACACCCCACCACGGACCCTGGAGGAGCCGCATGAGCTGGCGCCACGACGTCTCGTACCTCTTCGGCGGCGCGTTCCTCGCGAACGCGGTGCCACACCTCGTGAACGGCGTCTCCGGCAACCCCTTCCAGAGCCCCTTCGCCCACCCGCCGGGAGAGGGGCTCTCCTCGGCGCTGGTGAACGTCCTGTGGGGCTTCGCCAACATCGCCGCCGGGTACTCGCTGCTCGCCAGGGTGGGGACGTTCGAGCTGCGGCGCTGGCGGCACGTCGCCGCCGCCGGGGCGGGGGCCCTGGCGATGTCCGTCATGGCCGCGCTGGCGTTCGGCAGGTTCCACGGCGGAGCGTGAGACCGGCGGCGACGCCCGGGGCGCCGGGCGGCCCCGCCGGACCGACCGCCCCCGCCGCCGCCGGCCGCGGATCAGTGGAGCGCGCGGGAGACGGCGCCGGCGGCGCCGCCGACGGCCGCCTCGAACTCGCCGAGCAGCTCGACGACGTGGCCCCGGTCGGTGTCGCGGTCGGTGGGGCTCCCCGGGGTCGCTCCGGGCGCGACCGGCGTGGAGATCGCCGCC
>JAJYHA010000409.1 GCA_021784995.1 Myxococcales bacterium | reverse complement strand
GCCCTGTCGCTGCGGCGGGCGCTGGTGGGCGGGGAGCCCTGGACGGAGGAGATCCGGCGCCGTATCGAGGAGCGGCTCCACGTCACGGCCACCGACAACTACGCCCTGAGCGAGGTGATGGGGCCGGGCATCGCCGGCGAGTGCCTGGAGCGGAACGGCCTGCACGTGAACGAGGACCACTTCCTGGTCGAGATCGTCGACCCGGAGACGCTGCGGCCGGTGCCGCCCGGACGGACCGGCGAGCTGGTGATCACCACGCTCACCAAGGAGGCCTTCCCGCTGGTGCGCTACCGCACCCGCGACCTGACGTCGATCCTGCCCGGGCCGTGCCCCTGCGGCCGGACCTCGCTCCGCGTGCACCGCATCGAGAAGCGCACGGACGACATGCTCATCATCCGCGGCGTGACGGTGCATCCGTCGAGCGTCGACGCGGCGCTGCGCGACATCGCGGGGGCGGAGCAGCACCAGATCGTGATCGAGCGCACGGGCGCGCTCGACACGGCCACCGTGCTGGTGGAGATCTCCGAGACGGCCTTCTTCGACGAGATGAAGCGGCAGAGCGAGTTCCGGGACACGATCCGGCGCCGCCTGGCCTCGGAGCTGGGCGTGACGTTCGAGGTGAAGCTGGTCGGGAGGAAGACACGCGAGGGCCTGGCGGGGAAGGGGAGGGTCCTCGACCTGCGCCGGCAGGGTCCAGGAGAGGAGACGACATGACGGTCGGGAAGGTGGGCATCGTCGGGTGCGGGCTGATGGGGAGCGGCATCGCCGAGGTCGCGGCGCGCTCGGGATACGCGACCCTGGTCCGGGAGATGAACGACGAGCTGGTCGCGAAGGGGCGCGGCCGCATCGAGAAGAGCATGAACGGCGCCGTCGAGCGCGGGAAGCTCCCGGCGGCGCAGCGCGACGAGGCGCTGGGGCGGCTGCGCTTCACCACGCGGCTGGAGGAGCTGGCCGACTGCGACCTCGTGGTGGAGGCGGCCACCGAGAACCCGAAGCTGAAGAAGGAGATCTTCGCCGCGCTCGACGGCGCCTGCAAGCGCGAGACGATCCTGGCCAGCAACACCTCCTCGATCCCCATCATCGAGCTGGCCGCGGTGACGAAGCGGCCCGACCGCGTGGTCGGGCTCCACTTCTTCAACCCCGTCCCGGTGATGAAGCTGGTGGAGGTCATCAAGACCATCCAGAGCAGCGACGGATCGGTGGCCGCGGCGCGCGCCTTCGGCGAGTCGGTGGGCAAGCGGCCCATCATCGCCAAGGATCGCGCCGGCTTCGTGGTGAACGTGCTCCTGGTGCCCTACCTGCTCGACGCGGTCCGGCTGGTCGAGCAGGGGGTCGCGAGCAAGGAGGACATCGACGAGGGCATGCGCCTCGGCTGCGGCTACCCGATGGGCCCGCTCCAGCTCCTCGACTTCGTGGGCATCGACACCACCTACTTCATCGCCGAGATCATGTTCGACGAGTTCAAGGACCCGCACTACGCGCCGCCCCCGCTGCTCAAGCAGATGACCATCGCGGGGCTGCACGGCCGGAAGACGGGCCGCGGCTTCTACACCTACTGAGGGCCGCGGTCCGCCGTTGCCGTTGCCGTTGCCGTGGCCGGCGCCTCGTCCGGACCGCGACGCCGTCCGGACGGGACGTCATCCGGCGCGACGTCATCCGGCGCGACGTCATCCGGCGCGATGTCGGGCGGGCGCGATGTCGGGCGGCCCGTGGCAGGGGCGCGCGCGAGGGCAAGGGGCGCGAGCGAGGTTCGGCCGATGGGGAACGACGAGGACGTACTGCGGCAGGCGGCGTCGTGGCTCGAGGGTGGCGCCGCGGTCGCGCTGGCCACGGTCGCCGGCACCTGGGGCTCCGCGCCGCGGCCGGTGGGGAGCCACCTCGCGGTCGATCCGCTGGGGCAGGTGGTGGGCTCGGTGTCGGGCGGCTGCGTGGAGGCGGCCGTCGTGCGGGAGGCGCTCGACTGCCTCCACGACGGCAAGGCGCGCCTGCTCTCCTACGGCGTCACGCACGAACGGGCCTGGGAGCTGGGCCTCCCCTGCGGCGGAAGGATCGAGGTCCTCGTGGCGCGCCTCGACTCCCGGGCGTCGGTGGATGAGATCCTGGCCTCGACCGCGGCCCGGCGGGCCGCCGTGGTGGCGATGGACCTGCGCACCGGCGTCTCGCGCGTCCTACCGCTCCTCCCCGACCAGCCTGCCGGCGTCGAGGTCGACGTCGCGGAGGCGCTGCTGGCGGAGGCGCGCGAGGCCGTCCGCCGCGGAGAGTCCCGGCGTGTCGAGGGGCCCGACGGTCCGCTGCTCCTCCGCACCTACGTCCCGGCCGTCCAGCTGATCGTCGTCGGGGCCGTTCACATCGCGCAGGCGCTCGCGGTGATGGCCGCGCAGCTCGGCTTCCAGGTGATCGTCGTCGATCCCAGGAGAGCGTTCGCGACGGCCGCCCGCTTCCCGGGCGTCGCGCTCCGCACCGAGTGGCCCGAGGAGGCCCTGGCGGCCATCGGTCTGGGCCCGCGGAGCGCCGTGGTGACGGTGACGCACGATCCGAAGATCGACGAGCCAGCGCTCGCCGCCGCGCTGAGGTCGGATGCCTTCTACGTCGGTGCTCTCGGCAGCCGGAGGTCCCAGGCGGCCCGCCGCGAGCGGTTGCTGCAGTTGGGGTTCGGCCAGGCGGACCTGGCGCGGATCCACGGCCCAGTCGGCCTGGCCATTGGAGCCGTGTCGCCGGGAGAGATCGCCATTTCCGTCCTGGCCGAGATAGTCGCCACGCTGCGGGCTCCACCGGCGGCGACACCGGCACTGAAGCCGGTCTAGCGTCGGCGCCCCATGGAGTGCGGGGGGCGTGACGGTCGAGGACATTGCGGGCCGTGGCAGGCGGAGTCCCTCCCCGCCCCAACGCATCCTCGTGGACCGAATCGTCCCCGTAGGTTGCCTCGGGTTCGCGAGCCACGTGCCCTCGCGCGGTCTCTCCTCCCGTTCCTGGTCCCGTCCCGCGCTCGGCCCCTCGCAGCGTGCCCCGTTCCGTGCGCCGTTCCGTGCCCCGTTCCGTTCGTTGGTCAAGTCCCGAGTTGTGTGTAAATCGGACTC
>JAJYHA010000111.1 GCA_021784995.1 Myxococcales bacterium | reverse complement strand
GCGCTGCGCCGGCGGGGCGGGCGCTGCGTCGAGTGCGGGCGGCCCGTCGACGGCTGATCGCCCGCGGCGCTCCCGGTGGCCTGGCCCCGGTCCGTTGGACGACGCCCCCGCGCGCCGCTATCTTTCGCAGGCACCCGGGAGCCACGTGACCCGATCCCCCGCCGGCCCGATCCTCGCGCTCGACCGCCTCGTCGCCCACCAGCTCCCCAGCGGGCTGCGCGTCCGGCTGCTGGCCGACCGGAGCGTTCCGACGGTGAGCTACTACACCTTCTTCCAGGTCGGGTCGCGGAACGAGCGGCTGGGCCTCACGGGCATCAGCCACCTCTTCGAGCACATGATGTTCAACGGCGCGGCCCGGTATGGCCCGAAGGAGTTCGACCGGGTGCTGGAGGCGCGCGGCGGGGCGTCGAACGCCTACACCTCCAACGACCTGACCGTGTACTACGAGGACTTCGCGGCCGACGCGCTCGAGACGGTCCTCGACCTCGAGTCGGACCGCATGCGATCGCTCGCGCTGACGCCCGAGACCCTCGAGCAGGAGCGCCAGGTGGTGAAGGAGGAGCGGCGGCTCCGGACCGAGAACTCCGTCTTCGGGCTCATGGAGGAGCAGCTCGAGTCGCTCGTCTTCCAGGCGCACCCCTACCGGTGGCCGGTGATCGGCTGGATGGACGACATCGAGCGGATCGCGCGCGAGGACTGCGTCGAGTTCTTCCGGACCTACTACGCGCCGGGGAACGCGGCGGTCTACGCGGTGGGCGATCTCGATCCGGCCGCCACGCTGGAGGCCGTCGGCCGCGCCTACGGTGACATCCCGGCCGGCCCGGCGCCCCGCCCGGTGGCGGCGGGGGAGCCGCCGCAGCGGGGAGAGCGCCGCGCCGTCGTCCGGTACCCGGCGCAGGCGGCCGCCCTGCTGATGGGCTGGCGCGGGCCGGCCGCCCGCGACCCCGACTCGCCGGCGCTGGACGTGCTGCAGGCCGCCCTGGCGGTGGGCGAGTCGTCGCGGCTCCGGCGGCGCCTGGTCGAGCGAGACGAGCTGGCGGTGTCGGTGCACGTGTCCTGGGGCTGGCGCATCGACCCCGGCCTCTTCCTCGTCTTCGCGGAGCTCGCGCCGGGGACGCGGACGGAGCGCGTCGAGCGCGCGCTGGGAGAGGAGCTCGAGGCGGTGGCCACGCGCGGGATCTCGGCGGGGGAGCTGCGGCGGGCGCAGCGCCTCCTGCGCAGCTCCGTCCTGCACGAGCTGGCGACGCACGGCGGCGTCGCGCACGCGCTCGGCCAGGCGGAGGCGCTCCTCGGCGACTGGCGCGCGGCGGGGCGCACGCTCGAGCAGTACGCGGCGATCCGGACCGGCGACGTGCGGCGCGTGGCGGCGGCCTGGCTCGACCCGGCGCGCCGCTGCGTGGTGACCCTCGATCCGGAGCGGCGGCGGTGAGGGCGCCGGGCGGCGCCATCGCGCTCCCGGAGCTGCACGAGGAGCGGCTGGCGAACGGCGCCACCGTGGTGGTGGCGCGCCGGCCCGGCGTGCCGCTCGTCGCGGTGCGGCTGGTCGTGGCCTCGGGCGCCGCGCTCGACCCCCGGGGCGGCCACGGCCTGGCGCACCTGGTGACGCAGGTGGCGCGCCGCGGGACGGCCCGCTGGACCGGCCGCGCGATCGACGACCGCGTCGAGGCGCTGGGCAGCGAGCTGGGCGCCGGCACGGACGAGGACGCCTCCTACTTCGGCCTCTCCGCTCCCGCCGAGTTCCTCCCGGATCTCCTCGACGTGGTGGTGGACGTGGTGACCGGACCCACCTTCCCGGCGCCGGAGTGGGAACGGGTGCGACGCCGCGAGGTGGCCTCCCTGGCGCACGTGCTCGACGAGCCCGCGGCGGTGGCGGACCGCGCGATGATCGCGGAGGTCTACCGGGGCCACCCCTACGGTCACCCCGCCGACGGGCGCGCCCGGCACCTGGCGGCGCTCCGCCGCGCCGACGCGCGCGCCTTCCACCGCCGCTGGTTCGTGCCGGCGCGCACCACGCTCGTCATCGTGGGGGCGGTCGATCCCGGCCGCGCGCTGGCGCAGGCGCGCCGGAGGCTGGGCCGGTGGCGGGCGGGGGAGGCCACGCCGCCCGCGCTGCCGCCCCTCGCCCGGCGCCCGCGCGCCGTGGTCGTGGTCGACCGGCGCGACCTGACCCAGACGCAGGTGCGCGTGGCCACGCCGGCCCTGGCCCGGCGCTCCCCGGAGTACTTCCCCGCCGTGGTCGCGAACGCCGTCTTCGGGGGCGGCTTCACCTCCCGGCTCGTGGAGGCGGTGCGGGTGAACCGCGGGCTCTCGTACGGCGTCCGGAGCCGGTTCGCGATGAGCGGGGCGGCGGGCATCTTCTTCGTCAGGTCCTTCACGAAGGTGGAGAGCACGGCGGAGCTGCTGCGCGTGATCCTCGACGAGGCCGGGCGCTTCGCCGCCGAAGGGCCGGCCGAGGAGGAGCTGCGGCGCGCCCAGGCCTACCTGGCCGGCCTCTTCCCGCTGTCGCTCGAGACGCACGACCAGGTGGCGGAGAAGCTCGCGGACGTGAAGCTCTACGGGACGCCGCTCGAGGAGGTCACCGCCTACCGCGAGCGCGTGCGCGCCGTCACGGCCGAGGAGTGCCGTGCGGTCGCGCGCCGCCACTTCCCGCTGGAGCAGGGGGTGGTGATCGCGGTCGGCCCGGCGCGGCGGATCGTCCCCGCCCTGGAGCCGTTCGGACCAGTCCGCGTCGTCGCCGCGCGCAGCGTGATCTGAGGACCCGTGCTCCGGGTCCTCCACCTCGACGAGCACCTGCTCGCGATCGACAAGCCTCCAGGACGGATCGTGATCCCGGGCCGCGGCGCGCCCGAGCGGACGCTCCAGGCGGAGGCGGCGGAGCGGCACGGGCGGCTCTGGGTGGTGCACCGGCTCGACCGCGGGACGAGCGGGGTGCTCCTCTTCGCGCGGACGGCCGAGGCGCACCGTGCGCTCAACCTCGCCTTCGACCTGCGCGAGGTCGCCAAGAGCTACCTGGCGCTGGTGCGCGGCGAGGCGCCGGAGCGCGCCGAGCTGGAGGCGCCCATCGCGGCCGGCCGGCGGGGG
>JAJYHA010000042.1 GCA_021784995.1 Myxococcales bacterium | reverse complement strand
GCCGGGGTCCGCGGGGCCGGCGTCGACCGGCGGGGGGGCCGGGGCCGGACCGTCGGCGCCGCCGGGGGCGCCCGCGGCCGCCGCCGGATCGGCGAGGTGGAGCTCCGAGCCGCAGTGCGGGCAGGTCTGGACGCCGAACCGGTCGGTGGTGAAGGTGCCCTGGCAGCGGGCGCAGCGGGCGATCATGTGCCGCTCCTATCCCGCTCGCGCCGTGGGTCCCTCGACGTCGATCTCCTCGCGGAGCTCGCTGACCTCGTCGACGTTCACCGCGCCCCGGGAGCGGTGGACGGCGATCACGATGGCCAGCCCGACGGCCGCCTCCGCCGCCGCGACGGCGATGACGAAGAAGGCGATCGCGTGGCCGCCGACGTTCCCCTGCTGCCGGGAGAAGGCGAGGAAGGTCAGGTTGGCGGCGTTGAGCATGAGCTCGACGCTCATCATGACCACCAGCGCGTTGCGCTTGGTGAGGACGCCGACCAGCCCGATGCCGAAGAGGATCGCCGCGAGGAGGAGGTACCAGCTGAGCGGG
Organism: Myxococcales bacterium; assembly: GCA_021784995.1. Next base: position 2,554 of record JAJYHA010000042.1, on the reverse strand, counting down.
ACCATGGCCTAGATCTTCTCCTTGGCGACGACCACCGCCCCGACGATGGCGACCAGCAGGAGGAGGCTGGTCGCCTCGAAGGGGAGCAGGTAGTGGGTGAAGAGGACCCGGCCCACCGCCTTCACCGTCCCGAAGTCGGCGCCGACCTCGGCCATCGGCAGCCCGGCGACCTCGCGGGTGGCGGCGGCGAGGAGGCCGACGACGCCGATCGCGCCGAGGACGCCGACGAGCTGCATCGCCCGCTGCGGGTCGCGCTCCAGGGTCGCCGTCCCCAGGGAGAGGAGCATGATCACGAAGAGGAAGAGGACCATCACCGCGCCGGCGTAGACCAGGATCTGCAGGGCGGCGATGAGGTGGGCCGAGAGCAGGACGTAGATCCCGGCCATGCAGAAGAAGGCGGCCACCAGGTTCATCGCCGCGTACATCGGGCTCCGGGAGACCACCACCCCGGCGGCGGTGAGGACGAGCGGGATCGCGAAGACGAGGAAGGTGACGGTCTCGGCGCCGAAGGTCATCGCGCGTACCTCACGGGCCCGGCGACGGCGTCGCGGGTCACCTGGGTGAGCCCCCAGCCGTGGTCGCCGTGGGGGCAGCGGTGGAGCTCCGCGTGGGCGAGGAACTCGGGCCGGAACTTCTTGAGGAAGGACTGGACCGGCATGGCCGCCGCGTCGCCGAGCGCGCAGATGGTGTTGCCGGCGATGCTGTTGGCCACCTGCTCGAGCCGGTCGACGTCCGCGGCGCTGGCGTGGCCGGCCTCGATCCGCTCCAGGATCCCCTCCATCCAGTGGGTCCCCTCGCGGCACGGGGTGCACTGCCCGCAGCTCTCCTCGGCGTAGAACTTGGAGAGGCGCGCCAGCACCCGGACCATGCAGGTCGACTCGTCGAAGACGATCACGCCGCCGGAGCCGGACATCGAGCCGGCCGCCTTCACCGCGTCGAACTCCAGCGAGATGTCGATCTCGTGGGCGGCGAGGACCGGGGCCGAGGAGCCGCCGGGGATGACCGCCTTGAGGGCCCGGCCGCCGAGGACGCCGCCGGCGTCCTCGGTGATGAGCTTCTTGAGGCCGTAGTGGCAGGGCTTCTCGTAGACGCCGGGCCGGTTCACGTGGCCGGAGACCCCGAAGAGGCGCGTGCCGCCCGACTTGCCGGTGCCCAGGGCGGCGAAGGCCTCGCCCCCGTGGGTCACGATCCAGGGGACGTTGGCGATCGTCTCGACGTTGTTGATGATCGTCGGCTTGCCCCAGAGCCCCACCACCGCCGGGAACGGCGGCTTGAGGCGGGGGTAGCCCTTCTTCCCCTCGAGCGACTCGAGGAGGGCCGACTCCTCGCCGCAGATGTAGGCGCCGGCGCCGCGGTGGACGTGGATCTCGAGGTCGAAGTCCTTCTTGCCGAGGAGGCGCGGCCCGATGATCCCGGCCGCCCGCGCCTCGGCGATGGCCGCCTCGAGGATGCGCGCCTGCTTCGCGAACTCGCCGCGGATGTAGACGTAGGCGAGGTGGATGTCGAGCGCCCAGCAGGTGAGCGCGATCCCCTCGACGAGGAGGTGCGGGTCGTGCTCGATGATGTAGCGGTCCTTGAAGGTGCCCGGCTCCGACTCGTCGGCGTTGACGGTCAGGTAGCGCGGCCGGACGTCCTTGGGGAGGAAGGTCCACTTGAGGCCGGTGGCGAAGCCGGCGCCGCCGCGGCCGCGGAGGTTCGACTTCTTCACCTCCTCGACGACGGCGGCGGGCTCCATGCCGAGCGCCCGGTCGAGCGCCTGGTAGCCGCCGTCGGCGCGGTAGGTGGCCAGCGCGGCGCTGTTCGGCTTCCCCCAGCGCGAGGAGAGGACGAGCGTGTCGCTCACTTGAGCTCCCCCAGGATCCGGTCGACCTTCTGCGGCGTGAGCTGCTCGTGCATCTCCTCGTCCACCAGCATCGCCGGGGCGGTGCCGCAGGAGCCGAGGCACTCGACCTCGCGCAGGGTGATGCGGCCGTCGGCGGTGGTGCCGCCCCCCTCGACGCCGAGCCGCCGCCGCAGCCCGGCGTAGAGCTGGTCGGCGCCGGAGAGGGAGCAGGAGACGTTGGTGCAGACCTCGACCAGGTGGCGCCCGGTCGGGTGGGTCTCGAGCATGACGTAGAAGGTCGCCACCTCCTCGGCCCGGGAGGGGGAGGTGCCCAGCCGGTCGGCCGCGAGCGCCTGGACCGCCGGCGACGCGTGGCCGAAGAGGCGCTGGCCGATCCGGAGCGCCGGGATCATCGCCGAGCCCTTCCGGTCGGGGGGATACCGCTTCAGGACCTCGGCGAGCTCGCGGTCGAACTTCGCGACCAGCTCTTCCGGCAGCCCGTCGACACCGCCTGGATGGTTCGTCATGGAATTCCGAGCGAGGGGATTCGGAACGGAGGTGCGGCTTCAGCGCCTGCGGGTGGGACGGCGGGGCAGGCTAGAGATGGCGTCGGATATTGTCAAGGGAATCCGCTGCGATAAGCGGACCGCACCGGTGTGGATCCCCCTGTCGACGGCAGGTTCCGCGCCCTCGCTCGCGCGGTCGGCGGGGAGCGCTCCGCCGGATCGGGGG
>JAJYHA010000438.1:3178-14831 GCA_021784995.1 Myxococcales bacterium | reverse complement strand
GCGCCCGCGCCGGCGGTCGCCGCGGCGGGCTTCGCGGCGGGCGCCGCAGCCTTGGCTGCCGGCTTCGCGCCCGCGCCCTTCGCCCCCGCCTCGGCCTTCTTCGCGGCCTCCGGATCGGGCGGGAGGAAGCTCGGGCCCGGGGCGTACCACGGGCGACCGTCGAGCTTGGCCCGGACCAGCGAGCCGAGCGGCGCGCGCGGGAAGTACTCGGCGCCCTTCACCACCTTGTAGACGGGGAACGGCTGCTCGGGATCGGCCCAGCGGAAGACCAGGTTGCGGACCGAGCGCTGGGTGCCCTCGAACTCGCGGGAGTGCTGGATGGAGCCGGTGGGGCACGGCTCCACGCACAGGCCGCAGAACATGCACTTCGCCTCGTCGATGTCGAACTGCGAGACGAGGCGCTGCTTCGGGTTGGCCGGATCCTTCTCCAGGTTGATCTGGATGCAGCCGATGGGGCAGGCGCGCTCGCAGGCCTGGCACCCGGTGCAGATGCTGGTGTCGACCTCGAGGAACCCGCGATAGCGCGGCGGCAGCGTGTCCTTCACCGGCAGCGCGGTGCGATCCGGGTACTGGGTGGTGATGGGCCGGCGCAGCAGGTACGAGAGGGTGATGGACATGCCGTGCCAGAACGACTGCACGGTGTCCTTCACGTTCTCGGCGTACTCCGCGGCGCGGCTCGGCTGGGGATTCGGCATGGCGCTCCGGCTCCGCTACCAGTTGGAGAGGTCGAACTTGTCGCCTGCGACCGACCGCACGTTCATCCGCACGCGCCAGGCGAACATCAGGAAGAGGGCGGCCGTGGCGATGGTCAGGATCACGCCGCTGACGACCTCGATCTGCGGCGCCACGCCGGCCACGAGCTGCCAGAAGAGCGTGAAGACGAAGCAGACGAACGCCGCCGGCACCAGGTACTTCCAGCAGAGCGACATCATCTGGTCGACGCGGATGCGGGGCAGCGTCCAGCGCAGCCAGATGACCACGTTGGACAGGAAGACCGTCTTGGTGACGAAGACCACCAGCGAGACGGCGTTCCAGGCCCACCAGGCCCCCGCCGGCAGCAGCGCACCTCCGCGCAGGGCGTCGATCGCCTCCGCGCTCACGCCCGGCACCTGCCACCCGCCCAGGAAGAGCGTGGTGGCCACGGCCGAGAGGACCCAGATGTTGCCCCACTCGGCCAGGAAGAACATGGCGAAGCGGAAGCCGGAGTACTCCGAGAGGTACCCCGCCACCAGCTCCGACTCCGCCTCGGGCAGGTCGAAGGGCGTGCGGTTGGCCTCCGCGAGCTGGCTGGTGAAGAGGATGAAGAAGGCGACGAGGGCGGCCGGGTTGCGGAACACGAACCACTCCCAGGGCAGGCCGCCCTGCGCCCGGATGATGCCCTGCATCGAGAGCGTCCCCGCCATCGCGACGGGGATGAAGATCGCGACGCCGGCCGGGATCTCGTAGGAGATGACCTGGGCCGCCGACCGCATGCCGCCGAAGAGCGCCCACTTCGAGTTCGAGGACCACCCGGAGAGCAGGATCCCGACCACCACCAGCGCGGTGACGCTGGTGACGTAGAAGACGCCGACGTTCAGGTCGGCCACCACCAGCGAGTGGCCGAAGGGGAGCACCACGAAGGTGAGCGCGAAGCCGACCAGCACGAAGTAGGGCGCGGCGCGGAAGAGCACCGCGTCGGCGTCGGCCGGGACGAGGTCCTCCTTCAGGATCAGCTTCAGCGCGTCGCAGATCCAGACGAAGAAGCCCAGGAACCCGGCGCGGTTGGGCCCGATGCGGCTCTGCATCCGGCCGGCGACGCGCCGCTCGTACCAGGAGATGACGCCCGAGAAGATGGCGCCGAAGTTCACCATCAGGAACGCGAGGAGCAGCAGCGCCACGGCGTAGGCGAGCGGCCGCATCCCCGAGGTGGCCGGATCGGCCACGCCGAACCACTGCCGGAGCGCGCCGTCGATGGTGTCCGGCTGGAGGATGGGCGTGAGGAAGAGGATGGCGCCCAGGATGAGCGCCGGGATCCCGACGGCGGCGGCCACGGTCACCGCGATGATGGTCTTCGGCGTCTGCTTGGGGCGCGGCGGGTAGTTGACGGGCATGGGTTCGCGTTCCTACCGATCGATCTCGGGTGCGACGACGTCGAGCGACGCGATGAGGGCCACCAGGTCCGCGACCATCAGGCCGGGCGAGGCGTCCTCGATGATCCCCATCGCCATGAAGCTGCCGGTCCGGGCGTGGACGCGGTAGGCGTTCTCGGTGCCGTCGGAGACGACGAAGTAGGCCATCTCGCCGCGTGCGGACTCGACGCGCGAGAGCGCCTCGCCCGGCTCGGGCTTGATCTTGCGCGGCACCTTCGCCGTGAGCTCGCCTTCCGGGATGGTGTCGAGCGCCTGGCGCACGATGCGCGACGACTGCTCCATCTCCAGGACGCGCACGTAGTACCGATCGAAGCAGTCGCCCGTGGTCCCGCGCCAGCCGCGGCCGACCGGCACCTCGAACTTGAAGTGCGGGTAGGCGCCGTACGGCACGTCGCGGCGCAGGTCCCAGTCCATGCCCGAGCCGCGCAGGTTGGGGCCCACCAGCCCGTAGTCCACGGCCATCTCCTTCGGGATGACCGCCACGTCCGCGAGGCGCTTCACGTAGATGCTGTTGAACGAGATGAGGCGGTCCCACTCCGGCAGGACGGAGTCGAAGTGGTCGAGGAAGCGCAGCACGCGGTCGCGCCAGCCCTGCGGCACGTCGAAGGCCACGCCGCCGATGCGGTGGTAGTTGTAGGTCAGGCGCGCGCCGCAGAGCGCCTCGACGAGGTCGTTCACGGCCTCTCGCTCGCGCAGCGCGTGCACGAGGGGCGTGCTGGCGCCGATGTCGGTGGCCATGGTGCCGACCGACACGAGGTGGCTGGCGATGCGGCACAGCTCGCACGAGATGGCGCGCAGCCACTGGGCGCGCGGTGGGATCTCGATCTTGAGCAGCTTCTCGACCGCGATGGCGTACCCCTCGTTGGCGAACATGGCCGCCACGTAGTCGATCCGGTCGGTGTACGGCATGAAGCCGGGGTAACCGGTCGACTCGCCGATCTTCTCGATGGAGCGGTGCAGGTACCCGACGTCGGGCACGGCCCGCCGCATCACCTCGCCGTCGGTGTCGACGAGGAAGTTGATGACGCCGTGGGTGGACGGGTGCTGCGGGCCGAAGTTGAGGAGCATCTCCTCGCCGGTCCGGTTCACCCTCCGGAGGATGAGCTTCTCCATCGCGTCTCCTCGTCAGGCCTTCGCCGGCGTCGCGGACGCGGGCGGCGTGGAAGGGGCGGGCGCGGCCGGCGCCGCTGCGGGCGGGGGTGGCGGCGGCGGAGGGCGCTCGGCGCGCCGCTTCTCGTCGAGCCGGCGCAGCTCGACCAGCGGGTTCTCCCGCACGTTCGAGATGCCATGGTAGCCGCCGGCCTCCTGGTAGTCCTTGCGAAGCGGCCAGCCCTGCCAGTCGTCGGGGAGCAGCAGGCGCCGGAGGTCCGGGTGGCCGGTGAAGGCGACCCCGAACATGTCGTAGCACTCGCGCTCGAGCCAGTTGGCCGCCTTCCAGACGTCCGTGACCGACGGCACGACCGGGTGCGCGCGGTCCGCCTCGACCTTCAGGACGATGCCGTGGCGGTGGCCGTAGGAGAAGAGGTGGTAGACCACCTCGATCACGTTCCGCTTCGGCCAGTCGATCGCCGTCAGGTCGTCGCAGTGGTCCAGCTCGATTCCGGGGGTGCGCTTCAGGAAGGACGCCACCGCGACCAGCCGCTCGGGCCGGACCGCGGCCGAGGCGTCGATCTTCGGCTCGGAGAGGGGGCCGACCGCGTCTCCGAACTCGGCCTGCAGCCTCTCGTGGATCTCGTTGACCGTCATCAGTCCTCTCGACCCTCCGATGTGCGACGAGGCGGGCGACCCGCCTGGCGCGGGTGCGCTCGCCCCGACTCGCTGGACCTTCAAGAACCTTCAGGCGCTGCGCGGAACGGCGTCGGCCGGGACGGGGAGGACGCGGCGCGTCTTGTCCTTCCACCGTTCGCGGCGGACGAGCTCCTGCAGACGCAGGAAACCTTCCGTGAGGGCCTCGGGCCGGGGGGGACAGCCCGGGACGTAGACGTCGACCGGGATCATCTTGTCGACGCCCTTGCACACCGAGTACGCGGGCTGGAAGAGCCCCCCGCAGTTCGCGCACGAGCCCATGGAGATGACGTACCTCGGCTCGGCCATCTGCTCGTAGAGGAGCTTGCAGCGCTCGGCCATCTTGTAGGTGAGCGTACCCGCCACGATCATGAAGTCCGACTGCCGCGGGCTGGCGCGGAAGACGGCCCCGAAGCGATCGAGGTCGGCGCGTGGCCCGCCGGTCTGCATCAGCTCGATGCCGCAGCAGGCCAGGCCGAAGAGCAGGTAATGGAGCGAGTTGAGCCGGGCGAGGTTGATGAGCGTGTCGAGCTGGCTCGTGTGGCTCATCAGCACGTCGCCGCCGACGCCGGCGTCCATCATGTCGTGTGATGCCATCGAGCCTCGCTCTCCCTCGGTGCTCCGCGTGATCCCTGCTGCTGCCATGCTGCCGACTTCTTTCGTCTTTTGGGTGTACGGTCAGGCGGCCTTTCGGCCGGCTGGCGCGCCGGAGACCTGCTCCTGCTCCTTCTCGGTGAGCTTCTTCACCCACTCGAGATCGCCGTGGACCCACACCCACACGAGACCCACCACCAGTATGAGCGTGAAGAGGAGGAGCTCGACGAGAGCCACCACGCCTGCCGCCGGACTCTGCTGGACCCACTCCCGGAAGACCGCCACCACCGGGAAGGTGAGGGCGATGTCGACCTCGAAGATCACGAAGACGAGGGCGATGAGGTAGAAGCGCGGGTTGAAGTTCATCCAGGCCCGGCCGATGGGTTCCTCGCCGCACTCGTAGATCATCGACTTGGTGACGCTGGGGTGGTCCGGTCGTAGGAAGCGGCCGGCGGTCAGCGCGACGGCGGCGAAGCCGATGGCGACGACCACGAACGCGAGCACGGCACCGAATTGGAAGCCCATGCGGGTCCTACCTTCCGGGACGGAGGCCGAAATGCGGCGCCGGAATATCCCTTGCCACCATGGTTGTCAAGCGGGGGAATTCGTTTGACAAAAACCGGGCGGTGCGGGATGGAAAGGGCCCTCGTTCGCGCGTTTGCCACCGCCTCCACGGGTAGGGAAACGAATGACCCCACTCCAGACCTATTTCCCGCTGGCCGTCACCCTGGTACTGGCCGTGCTGCTCGCCGGGGTCCTGCTGGGTGCCGCGGCCCTGCTCGGCCCTCGCCGCCCCAGCAGGGTGAAGGCGAGCGTCTTCGAGTGCGGCTCCGATCCTATCGGGAGCGCCCGCGAGCGGTTCGGCGTGAAGTTCTATACGATCGCCCTGCTGTTCATAGTGTTCGACGTCGAGGCGGTCTTCGTCTACCCGTGGGCGGTCCTGCTGAGGGAGCTCGGCTGGCCCGGCTACGTCGCGATGGCGTTCTTCGCGTTCACGCTGGTGATCGCGCTCGCTTACGTGTGGAAGAAGGGCGCCCTCGAACTGGAGACCGAATAGATGGCGTCGGCGACCGACATCGTCCCGGGCATCACCACGCGCCGCGAGGAGGCCACCGGCTTCTTCCAGCGGCTCGTCTCGAAGAGCCTGGGCTGGGCCCGGAAGAACTCCCTCTGGCAATATCCGTACGTCACGGCGTGCTGCGGCATGGAGTACATGAGCGTGTCGTCGGCGCGATACGACATCGCGCGGTTCGGCGCCGAGGTGCCGCGCTTCTCGCCGCGCCAGGCCGACCTGCTCCTGGTCGTCGGCACCATCAACTGCAAGCAGGCTCCCATCCTGCAGCGCGTCTACGAGCAGATGAGCGAGCCGAAGTGGGTCATCGCCTTCGGTGTCTGCGCCAGCTCCGGCGGGTTTTACGACAACTACGCGACCATGCAGGGCATCGACCGCGTCGTCCCGGTCGACGTCTACATCCCCGGCTGCCCGCCGCGGCCGGAGCAGGTGCTCGACGGCCTCATGCTCCTGCAGCGCAAGATCCAGGACCAGCAGCACAAGCTCATCGATCGCGTCCCGGTCCCGGTCCTCGCGGCCGCGGGCCCACGGAAGTAGCCCTCCGAAGAGGAAGCCGAATGGCCAAGGCCGTCATCGAGGCGCTCACCGCCCGGTTCCCGGGCGACGTCCACGATCCGTACGAGGGGGTGGGGGGCGACGACTGCGCGTTCGTGCGGAAGGGCGCGATCGTCGACGTCTGCCGCTTCCTGAAGACCGACCCCGCGATGGCATTCAACATGGCGCCATACATCACGGCGGTCGACTACCTCGGGCGCGAGCCGCGCTTCGAGGTGGTGTACAACCTGCTCTCGACGCGCCACAACCACCGCGTCCGGCTGCGCGTCCCGGTGCCGGAGTCGGACCTCGAGCTGGAGAGCGTCGTGCCCGTCTGGCGGGGGGCCGACTGGTTCGAGCGCTACTGCTTCGACATGTACGGCATCCGCTTCCGGAACCACCCGGACATGCGGCGCCTCTTCATGTACGACGAGTTCGTGGGCCACCCGCTGCGCAAGGACTATCCGCTGCGCGGGCGGCAGCCGCTCGTCCCCGAGCGCGACATCCGCGACATCTACCGCGGTCCAGGCCCGGTCGGCCGGGACTAGCCGCCGAGAGCGAGGATCCATGGCGACGGACACCCAGGGGCTCGCAGCGCCCGATCCTGCGGCGACGCCCGGCAGCGCCGGCGGGGGCGAGCCGCCCCACGCGCGCCCCGGGCACGGGGCGGAGGCGGCCCAGGCGGGCGCGCTCGACGCGCCGCTGAAGGGCAAGCAGATGGTGGTCAACCTCGGGCCGAGCCATCCGGCCATGCACGGCGTCACCCGCGCCGTGGTGAGGCTCGAGGGGGAGTACATCCGGGACATGAAGCTGGACATCGGCTTCCTGCACCGCGGGTTCGAGAAGAGCTGCGAGAACGTGACCTGGGGCCAGGCCTTCCCGTACACGGACCGGCTGAACTACGTCAGCTCGATCATGAACAACGTGGGCTTCGCCCTCGCCGTCGAGAAGCTGTGCAAGCTCGACGCGCCGGTGCGGGCCCAGTACCTGCGCGTGGCGACCAGCGAGCTGCACCGGATCTGCGATCACCTGACGCTGGTGGCCGCGATGGGGCTCGAGCTCGGCGCCATGACGGTCTTCCTGTACGGGATCGAGGCGCGCGATCTGATCTGGGACCGCCTGACCGAGATCTGCGGTGCGCGGCTCACGTCGAACTACGTCCGGGTGGGCGGCGTCTCGCGCGACGCGCCCGAGGGCTGGAGCGACAAGGTGCTCCAGACGCTCGACCGGGTGGCCGAGCTGCGAGAGACCATCGACAGGCTCCTCACGCGCAACCGCATCTTCATCGATCGCACGCGCGGCACGGGGGCCGTGACGCGCGAGGCGGCGCTCGAGTTCGGCTTCACCGGCCCGTGCCTGCGCGCCTCGGGCGAGCCTTACGACCTGCGCAAGGCGGCGCCCTACCTCGTCTACGACCGCATCGACTTCGACATCCCGGTCGGCACGAACGGCGACAACTTCGACCGCTACCTGATGCGCATGGAGGAGATGCGCCAGAGCGACCGCATCGTGCGCCAGTGCTTCGGCCAGATGGAGCCGGGCGAGATCGTGGTCTCCGACGTGCGCTGGGTCCTCCCGCCCAAGCCGCTCGTCTACGGGACGATCGAGGGCCTGATGGCCCACTTCAAGCTCGTCATGGAGGGCATCCAGGTCCCCGCCGGCGAGGCCTACAGCTACACCGAGGCCGCCAACGGCGAGCTGGGCTTCTACGTGGTGTCCGACGGCAGCGGCCGCCCCTACAAGCTCGGGCTGCGCGCGCCCGGGTGGCCCATGGTCGCGGCGCTCCCGACCGTGATGAAGGACCAGCTGCTCTCCGACCTCATCCCCACCTATGACAGCATCAACATGATCGGCGGCGAGGTCGAGCAGTAGCCGCGAAGGACAGGAGAGACCCGAGCGATGGCCGACGAGACCAGCAAGCCACCGGCCCCCCCCGCGGCGGCCGCGCCGCCGAAGCCTCCGCCGGGGCCGCCCGCGCCGCCGCCCCCCAGGAACCCGGGGTCCGTCACCTGCACCATCGACGGCCGCGAGGCCGTGGTGAAGCCGGGGACGAACGTCATCGAGGCCGCGAGGTCGGTCGGGATCGACATCCCGTACTACTGCTACCACTCGAAGCTCTCCATCGCGGCCAACTGCCGGATGTGCCTGGTGGAGATGTCGAACGCCCCCGGCGGGAAGCTCATGCCGGGCTGCCAGATGCCGGTGGCCGAGGGCATCACCGTCCGGACCGACACGCCGCGCGTGAAGGACCAGCAGCGCGCGACCCTCGAGTTCCTCCTCAAGAACCACCCCGTCGACTGCGCCATCTGCGACCAGGCGGGGGAGTGCAAGCTGCAGGACTACTACATGCGCTACGACCAGGCGCCGTCGCGCCTCGACGTGGCGAAGCTCTCCAAGGGCAAGCGGGTCCAGCTCGGGCCCATGGTCACGCTCGACCAGGAGCGGTGCATCCTCTGCACGCGCTGCGTGCGCTTCATGCGGGAGATCGCCAGGGAGCCGCAGCTCGGCGTGGCGCTGCGCGGCCACCGGAGCTGCATCGAGACCTTCCCGGGCCAGCCGCTCGACTCCCGCTACGCGGGGAACACCGTCGATCTCTGCCCGGTGGGGGCGCTGACCAGCACCGACTTCCGCTTCCGCGGACGGGTCTGGTTCATGTCGTCGGCGCGGAGCGTGTGCACGGGCTGCTCCCGCGGCTGCAGCACGTTCCTCGACTACATGAAGGAGACCACCTACCGCTACCGGCCGCGCGAGAACGCGGCCGTGAACCAGGAGTGGATGTGCGACGACGGGCGGCGCTCCTACAAGTACCTGAACCTGGATCGCCTCCTCGCGGCGCGTGAGGGTCGCGGCGCGGCCGGCCACGACGTCCCGCCGGCGGCCGCCGTCGCGCGCGCCGCGGAGGAGCTGCGTGCGCACGCCGGCAAGGGCTCGCTGGCGCTCCTCCTCTCGCCGCTGGCCTCGCTGGAGGACCTGCTGGTGGCCGTCGCCGTCGCCACCGAGGGGCTGGGCGTGCGCGACGTGTACGTGGGCGGCCGTCCCGACGGCGAGCAGGACGACTTCCTGAAGCGCGCGGACGAGAACCCGAACCGCAGGGGCCTCGAGCTGGTGGCGCAGGCCTTCGGGCTGGTGGTCCACCCCTTCGGCGAGCTGCTGAAGGCGATCGACGCCGGGCGTGTCGATGCCCTCTGGGCGGTGGGGGCGGAGGTGCCGGAGGCGGCGGCCGACGGCGCATTCGGACGCCTCGAGGCCTTCGTCTGCCAGGCGTACGGCCGGAGCGCGATCACGGAGCAGGCGACGCTGCTCCTTCCTGCGGCCCCGCACGCCGAGTCGGACGGTACGTTCGTCAACTTCGAGGGGCGGGCCCAGCGGTTCGAGCTCGCCTACTGGCCGCGCCAGGGGTCGGCGCCGCACTGGAAGCTCGCGGCGGAGATCGGCCGGGCGCTCGGCGTCGGGCGGCCCCACGCCAGCGCGCGCGAGGTGTGGAACGCGCTCGGCGGGCGGGTCGCCGGCGCGCTCGGCGGGTTCGAATGGGACTCCCTGCCGCCGGCGGGCGTCCGGCGCGGGCTGGTGCCGCTGGCGGCGGGCACCGTGGACGGGCGGCTGCCGGGTTACCGCGAGCGCGTCCCGTCCGATCCCACCGGGGACACGCGGATGGAGCTCCTGAAGGCCACGCGATAGGAGGGCGGCGTGCGGCGATTCTTCGGAATGGTGGTCTTCTCGGTGTGTGCCGCCGCGGCGCTGGTGGTCCTGGCGCGCGTCACCTACCTCGTCGACGGCTGGGCGGAACAGCTCGCCACCGGCCTGGGCGCCCCCGCCTCGTACGGCGCGGCCGTGGCCAACGTGGTGATCCTCCTCCTCGTGATCGTCATGAACACGGGCGCGCTGCTCACCGTGGCCGAGCGGAAGTGGTCGGCCATGATGCAGAACCGCATCGGCCCGAACCGCATCCGCGTCTTCGGCAACGCCCTGGGTGGGCTGCCGTTCCTGCTGGCGGACGCGCTCAAGATGCTCACCAAGGAGAACATCGAGCCGACGCAGCGGTCGCGTCTCCTGTACGAGCTCGCGCCCATGGCCGCCTTCGCGCCGGCCTTCATGCTCTTCGCGGTGGTCCCGGTGGGCCCGTCGGTGGAGGTCGTCACCGGCGCCGTCCGGCACGTCGTCGCGCTGCAGGTGGCGAGCATCGACGCCGGCCTGCTCTTCGTGTTCGGCGCCGCTTCGCTGGCCGTGTACGGGACGGCGCTGGCCGGCTGGGCCTCCAACTCCAAGCTCGCCATCCTGGGCGGCGTCCGCGCCACCTCGCAGATGATCAGCTACGAGGTCTCGCTGGGCCTGGCGCTGGTCGGCTCGATGATGGCCTACCAGTCGCTCCGCCTCGAGCAGATGGTCGAGGCGCAGGGACAGCTGCTGTGGGGCTTCCTGCCCGCGCTCGGCGTCATCCTGCAGCCCGTCGGGCTGCTGGTCTTCTTCACCTCCGCCTTCGCCGAGACCAAACGAGCGCCCTTCGACCTCCCCGAGGGCGAGAGCGAGATCGTCGGCTACTTCGTCGAGTACCCGGGCATGAAGTTCGGGATGATGTTCCTGGCCGAGTTCATCGAGGTCGTGGTGCTGGCCGGCATCACCACCGCCATCTTCCTCGGCGGCTGGCACCCGATCTTCTTCGAGGACTGGCTGCGCGACACCCTGTCGCCGGTCTGGTTCGCCTCCGTCTGCGCCGGAGCCTTCCTGGTGAAGACGCTGCTCCTGTGCTGGTTCCAGCTCGTGATCCGGTGGACCCTGCCCCGGTTCCGCTTCGACCAGATCCAGAAGCTCTGCTGGAAGATGCTGCTCCCCATCACGCTCGGGAACGTGTTCCTGACCGGCGCGCTGATCCTCGTCGACCCGTCGCTCGAGCTGCTGGCGGCCGTAGGGCTGATCGAGATCGTGGCGATGGTCGCCATCACCGCCGCGGTGAGCCGCAAGGGCGAGGCGCCCGCGGGTCACGCACACGCCCACGCCCCTGCGGCCCACGCCGCCGCGGGCCACTAGCGAGACACCGCGATGCCCTACCGGCTTCAGGACAGCAGGCTCGACGCCCGGGAGCGTCTGTACTTCCCGGAGGTGCTCCGGGGCGCCGGCGTCATCATGAAGCAGTTCTTCCGGAACCTCTTCTTCACGCGTCAGGCCGATCCGGACCTGCTCACGCGCGATCGGTCGCTCTCCCAGAACGCGACCGTCCAGTACCCGGAGGAGCGGATCCCGTACCCGCCTGGCTATCGCGGGCTCCACAGGCTCGTGCCGCGTGAGGACGGGAAGCCGCGCTGCGTCGCCTGCTACATGTGCGCCACCATCTGCCCGGCGCAGTGCATCTACATCGAAGCCGCGGAGTACCCGGGCGACCCCATCGAGAAGTATCCGTCGCGGTTCGTCATCGACGAGCTCCGGTGCGTGGTGTGCGGCTTCTGCGTGGAGGCCTGCCCCAAGGACGCCATCCGCATGGACACCGGGGAGCACGCGCCGCCCTCCTACACGCGCGCGGAGCAGATCTGGGACGAGCAGCGGC
>JAJYHA010000438.1:0-3168 GCA_021784995.1 Myxococcales bacterium | reverse complement strand
ATCTGCCGGACGGGGACGTCGGCGCGCATTACGGCGAAATACTCTGGATCCTCGGCCAACACGCGGCCGCGGAGCAGATCTGGGACGAGCAGCGGCTCCTGCGCGGCGAGCCCGTCTCCTACCAGTACGATCCGTGGCTCCGCCGCGGCGCGCCCTCCATCCCGCCGGAGAAGCTGGAGGAGATGCGCGCTCGCGCGAAGCCCTTCCCGTCCGTGGCGACCGACGAGTACGCGCAGACCCCGGGCTTCTCGGTGCGCGCGCTGGCGGCCGAGGCGAAGGAGCGGACCGAGCGCAAGTAGGGTCGGGCCGGCGGCGTCACGGCGCGCGCGCGCCCGGGCGGGATCCGCCCGCGATCCCGTGGCGCGCGGCCAGGAACGCCGCCCAGGCGACCCCGAGCACGAGGGCGCCCACGCCGGGCCCCAGCAGGTCGATCCACTCCGAGGCGCGGCCGGGGTGGAGGAGCGCCCGCAGCGCGCGCGCCGGCGCGAAGGGCTCCCGGCCGCCGTGCATCGCCCGGAGCGCCAGCAGGGCGGCGCTGCTCGCGTAGAGCACGGCCGCGGAGAGCGCCGCCGCCAGCGCGCCGCGCCAGACCAGGGCCCCGAGCCGCAGGGGGGCCCCGATGTGCGCCGGGGCCCCCTCGTCGGTCTCGGTGGCCTCCGGGATCTCCCGTGCGCCCCAGGGCACGAAGCGCTGCAGCATGATCATGCCGGGGATGGCCACGGGGATGGTGAGCAGGAAGAAGTCGCGCCACCCCAGCGCGTCGACGAGGACGCCGGCCGGCGGCCCGGCCACGGTGCGGTTGAGGGCGAAGATGCTGCTGAAGAGCGCGTACTGCGTGGCGCTGAACCGCTTCTGGGTCAGCCGGAGCAGCAGCACGTTGAAGGCCGCGGTGCCGAGCCCGATGGCGCCCGCCTCCAGGCCCATGGCCAGGTACATGGCGGGGCGGTGGATCCCGAGCTGCGCGACCACGGCGTAGCCCCCGTGCGCGAGCGCCTGGACGATCCCGAAGATCCAGAGCGCGCGGCCCACCCCCCAGGCCGTGCAGGCGATCCCGCCCAGGATCGTCCCCCCGACGTTGGCGACGAGGCTGATGGTCCCGGTGGCGATCCCGACGTCGAGGGGATCGTAGCCGAGCTGGCCGAGGAAGGGCCGGACCAGCGCCTCGGCCACGTTGTTCGAGAACTTGTAGAGGAAGAGGAAGCTCGCGATCTCGAGGGCGCGCGGGTGCCGGAAGAAGCTGACGAAGGGATCCCACACCGCGGCGCGGAGCGACGCCGGCGGACGCGGCAGCGCCTCCGGCTCCGGCGCGAGCACGGTGACCGGCACCAGCAGCAGGAAGACGACGCCCAGCCCGACGAACGCGGGGCCCCAGCCGATCTTCGGCCCCACCGAGACCAGCACCGCGCCCCCCACGTACATGGCGGCCCGGTAGAGCGCGACCCGGGCGCCCACCGCCAGCCCCTGCTCCTCGGGGCGCAGCACCTCCACCGTGTACGCGTCGATGGCGATGTCCTGGGTGGAGGAGGAGAAGGACACGATGAGGATCAGCACGGTGATGGCGGCCAGGGTGGGGCGCCCGGCGAAGGCCGCGAGGCTGGCCACGGAGCCGGCCAGGAGCACCTGGCCGACCAGGATCCAGGCCCGCTTCCGCCGCCGGCGCGGCGCGAAGCGGTCCATCAGCGGCGACCAGAGGAACTTGAAGGCGTAGGGAGCCTGGGCCAGCGTCACCAGCCCGATGGAGCGGATGTCGACGCCCTCCTGCTGCATCCAGAACGGAAGGGCGGTCAGCACCAGCCCGAGCGGCAGCCCCGAGGAGAAGGAGAGGAGGGAGACCGACCCGAGCCGCCAGCTCGAGAACGCCATCCGGAGCGACCGGGAGGTGGTGAGCCTGTTCGCGGCCAAGGACCTGGAGGATACAGCGCCGGGCCGACGCCCTGGCCGCGGATCGCGCGCCTCCGGGGCGCCTCCTCGGCGCGCCTCCGGTCGGCCCGGCCCCGCGACGGCCTCGGCCGGACGGGTGCCGGCCATCCCCCGCGCTATATACCTCCCCCAGGCCATGTCGCCGCCGCGACAGGAGGGTCGAGGTGAGCCACGAGGTGCACAGGCAGGAGGGGCCGCGGTCGGTGGCGATCGCGGTGGTGACCGCGTCCGACACGCGGGACGCGGCGTCCGACGCGAGCGGCGCGTGGCTGCGCCAGGCGGCGGACGCGGCGGGGCACCGGGTGGTGGCGTACGAGGTGGTCCGCGACGACCCGGGGGCGATCCGCGACGCCCTGGCGCGGGCCCGGGAGGCGGGCGCGGAGGCGATCGTCGTGAACGGCGGGACGGGCATCGCCGCGCGCGACCGCACCCACGAGGCGGTCGCGGGCCTGCTCGAGAAGCGGCTCGACGGCTTCGGCGAGCTCTTCCGGATGCTCTCCTACGCCGAGATCGGCAGCGCCGCGATGATGTCGAGGGCCGTGGGGGGGGTCTGGCGCGGCGCCGCCCTCTTCTCGGTCCCGGGCTCCACCACCGCGGTGCGGCTGGCCTGGGAGCGCCTCCTCGCGCCAGAGCTCTCGCACCTCGTGCGCGAGCTCCGCAAGGACGCCGGCCCCGGGGGGGGGTAGGTGGTGCCGCGGGATCGCCGCCCGCGGCGCGCGCCGGGCCGCGCCGCGATCGGCGCTGCGCGTGCGCGTGCGCTCCGGCCGCTCCTCGACGCCTTCGAGCGCGGCTACGACAAGGCGGCCCGCGTCGCGTTCGACCCGGTGGAGATCCCGCGCCGGTTCCGGGATCCGGACGACCAGGAGGTGGCGGGCCTCTTCGCGGCCGCCCTGGCCTACGGGCGCGCGGACGTGTTCAAGCAGCGGCTCGAGCGCGTGATCGCGGCCTTGGGCCCGTCGCCGGCCCGCTTCTGCGAGGCGTTCGCGCGCGCCCCCCGGGCCGAGCTCTTCGCGGGGTTCCGGTACCGGTTCAACCAGCCCGAGGACGTGGCGGCGCTGGCGGCGGCGATCGGGCATCTGCGACGGCTGCACGGCGGGCTGGGCCGGCGCTTCACGGCGCTGCTGGCGGAGGAGCTGGGGTCGGCGGAGCCGCTGCGCCGTGCCCTGGCGCGCTTCGCACGCGAGCTGCGGGAGGCGGAGCCGGCCGCGCGCGCGCTGGGGTCGCGCGGCCGGCGCGGCCTCCTTCACC
>JAJYHA010000391.1 GCA_021784995.1 Myxococcales bacterium | reverse complement strand
CGGACCGGAGCGCGACGAGGGGCTCGGCGACCTTCCCTGGAGCTACGCCGACGACGCGCTGGTGGCGCTCCCGCGCGACGCGAGGACCCTCTTCCTCTACTGGGACCACGCCCCCGAGACGCTCCGGCGGGCGTGGGAGGGGCTCGACGGCGCCCGGCCCCAGCTCTGGCTCTTCGCCGGCGAGCCGGACGGCCGCTGGGTGCGCCTGCGCGTGATCGACTTCGCGCTGGAGTCGCGCAGCTACTACGTGCACGACCTCGACCCCGGCCGCGTCTACCGGGCCGAGATCCACGTGGTGGACCGGCACGGCCGCGAGAAGCTGGTGCCGCGCGTCTCCAACGAGATGATGCTGCCGCCGGTGGGCCCGTCGCCCGTCCTCGACGACCGCTTCATGCGGATCCTGTGGAGCGAACCGCTGCAGCGGCTGCTGCGGGAGACCCGGCCGGGCGGCCCCTTCCCGGACGACCTCCGGGCGCAGCTCGCGCGCCTGTCCGACTGGTCGCGCTTCTCCGGGCGGGTGTGGGGCGGCAGCGCGGGCGGGATGGGCGGGCGGCCCTTCTCGCCGGTCGCGGCGCCCTCCTCGCCGTCGTCGCCCTCCGCGCCCTGGAGCGCGCCGGACGAGGGAGGCCGCTGATGGCGGCCGACGTGCTCGGGTACCTGTCGCTGCACCTGCACGCGCACCTCCCCTTCGTGCGCCACCCGGAGTTCGAGGACTTCCTGGAGGAGGACTGGCTCTACGAGGCCATCGGCGAGACCTACCTGCCGCTGCTGCGGGTGTTCGACCGCGCCACCGACGAGGGCATCCCGTTCCGGATCTCGCTCACGATGTCGCCCCCCCTGGTGGCGATGCTCCGCGACGACCTGCTCATGGGCCGGTACGCGGCGCGGCTCGGCAAGCTGTGCGAGCTGGCCGACCGGGAGGTCCACCGCACGCGCGGCGACCCGACCTTCCACCCGCTCGCGCAGCACTACCAGCGCGAGTTCCGCGAGCTGGCGATCCAGTTCGACGACCGGTACCACCGCGACCTGATCGCGGCCTTCCGGCGGCTCGAGGACGCCGGGCGCCTGGAGCTGGTCACGTGCGGCGCCACCCACGGGTTCCTGCCGCTCATGCAGATGTACCCGGAGGCGGTCCGGGCGCAGATCGCGGTGGCGGTGGTCCACCACCGCCGCCACTTCGGCCGCGACCCGGCCGGCATCTGGCTGCCCGAGTGCGGCTACTACCCCGGCCTCGACCGGCTCCTGGCCGAGCAGGGCATCCGCTTCTTCTTCGTCGACACGCACGGGATCACCGACGCCACGCCGCGCCCGCGCTTCGGCGTCTACGCGCCCGTGTACACGCCCACCGGGCCGGCCGCCTTCGGCCGCGACCCGGAGTCCTCCATGCAGGTCTGGAGCGCCGAGTCGGGCTACCCGGGCGACCCCGACTACCGTGAGTTCTACCGGGACGTGGGGTGGGATCTCGACCTGGAGTACGTGCGCGACTACGTGCAGCCCACCGGCCACCGCAAGAACGTGGGGATCAAGTACTACCGGATCACCGGCAAGACGGCGCACAAGCAGCCCTACGACCCGGCGCGCGCCCGCGAGCGCGCGGCGGCGCACGCCGGCAACTTCATGTTCAACCGCGAGCGGCAGATCGAGCACCTGTCGGCGCGCATGGGCGGGACGCGGCCCATCGTGGTGTCGCCCTACGACGCCGAGCTGTACGGCCACTGGTGGCACGAGGGCCCCGCCTTCATCGACTTCCTGATCCGGAAGGTGGCCTACGACCAGCGCGTCTTCCGGCTGGCCACGCCCGGCGACTACCTGCGGGAGAACCCGGAGCAGCAGGTGGCGACGCCGCCGCTCTGCTCCTGGGGCGCGGGCGGCTACGCGGGGGTGTGGCTCGACGGCTCGAACGACTGGATCTACCGCCACCTCCACAAGGCCGCGGAGCGCATGATCCATCTCGCCCGCGACTGCCCGGAGGCGGAGGGCGTCCGTCGCCGGGCGCTGAACCAGGCCGCGCGCGAGCTGCTCCTCGCGCAGTCGAGCGACTGGGCCTTCATCATGAAGACGGGGACGATGGTCGAGTACGCCATCCGCCGGACCAAGGAGCACCTGCTCCGCTTCACGCGCCTGCACGACCAGCTCCGCGCCGGCCAGCTGGACGAGGCCTGGCTCGCGCAGGTGGAGGCGAAGGACAACGTCTTCCCCGAGCTCGACTGGCGGGTGTACCGGCCGGTCTGAGGCGGCCCGCGCCCCTCCGCCGCGTGGCCCGGGGGCGTCGCGGCGCGCCCCGGCCACGCGCGCGTTGACCCATCCCGGGCGCCCGATTACCCTCCGGCCTTCCTTTTCCCTTCACGATTCGCGGGGTGCGACGCACATGGCGGAGGAGCTGGGGTCCACCGAGCGCGAGATCGTCGCGCAGCGCGTCCGGAAGGCGGAGCAGCTGAAGGGCCTCGGCGTCGATCCCTTCGGCAACGGCGTCGCCCCGCGCCACCTGGCCCAGGAGGTGATCGACCGTTGCGGCGAGCGCACGTCGGAGGAGATCGCGCACGATCCCGGGAGCTGGTCGATCGCGGGTCGCGTGCTCGCCATCCGCAGCTTCGGGAAGGCGGCCTTCCTGCGCGTCCGCGACCGCTCGGCCGAGCTCCAGGTCTGGGTGAAGCGGGACAGGGTGGGCGAGGCGGCCTTCGAGGTCTTCAAGCTCCTCGACGTGGGCGACGTCGTGCTGGCCGAGGGGCCCGCGACCCGCACCAAGACCGGCGAGCTGACCCTCGAGGCCGCCCGCTTCACGATCGTGACGAAGTCGCTCCGGCCCCTCCCCGAGAAGTGGCACGGCCTCACCGACGTGGAGGAGCGCTACCGCCGGCGCTACGTCGACCTCATCGTGACGCCCGGCGTGCGCGACACCTTCAAGCGGCGCGCCCGCGTCGTCTCCACCCTGCGGCGCTTCCTGGACGAGCGCGGCTACCTGGAGGTGGAGACGCCCACCCTCCACAAGCCGGAGGAGGCGGGCGGGGCCGCGGCGCGCCCGTTCGAGACGCACCACAACGCGCTCGGCCTCGACCTGAAGCTCCGCATCGCGACCGAGCTGCACCTGAAGCGGC
>JAJYHA010000346.1 GCA_021784995.1 Myxococcales bacterium | reverse complement strand
GGCTCCCCGGTCTTCCTCGTCATGCTCGGGGTCGGGCTCGGGATGGGCATCCTCCAGGCCGCGACCCAGATCAACGACGCCTCGGTGAGCTTCCTGCCGCGCGCCGCCGCGGCCGCGATCGCCATGTGGCTCTTCGGCGGCTGGATCATGGAGCGCTTCTCGGGCTTCATCGCCCGCGCGATCGTCGCCATGGCGGGGCGCTGAGCATGGACCTCCCGGTCGCCACGGTCTGGGGGTTCACCCTCCTGCTCTTCCGCACCACCGGCCTGCTGCTGGTGGCGCCGCTCCTCGGGGTCCGGACCGTCCCGGCCCAGGTGCGGCTCGCGCTCGGGCTGGTCGTCGCCTTCGCCGTGTACGCCGGCGCCGGCGCGCCGCCGGTGCCCCTCCCGCCGACGCTCCTCGGCCTCGCGGCGCCCGCCGCGACCGAGACCCTCACCGGCGTCCTCGGCGGCCTCGCCGCGCGCTGGGCGCTCGACGCCGCCCTCGCCGCCGGCTCCCTCGCCGGCCTCTCGGCCGGCCTCGGCTTCTCCGCCCTGATCGATCCCACCAGCGGCGCCCAGGCGAACGGCCTCTCCGAGATCCTCTCGGCGGGCGCCCAGGCGGCGGCCCTCGCCCTCGGGATCCACCGCGAGGCGATCGCCTGGCTGGCGCGCTCGGCCGTGGCCTGGCCGCCCGGCGGCGCCGTCGACCTTCGTGGCCTGGCCGCGCGGGTGGTGGGCCAGGGCATCGTCGCCATCGCCCTCTCGATCCGCCTCGCCTTCCCGGTCCTGGCCGCGGTGCTCCTGGGCCACGCGACCATGGGGGTCATGAACCGGATGGCGCCGCAGCTCAACCTCGGGAACGTCGGCTTCTCCATCGCCATCCTGGCCGGCGGCCTCGGCCTCTACCTCTCGGCGCCGACCATCGCCGAGCTGACCGCCCGCGCCGCGGTCGCCGCGTTCCAGGGGTGAGCCGTGGCCGACGAGGAGCAGAGCCAGCGCACCGAGGCTCCGAGCGGCCGACGCCTCTCGGAGGCGCGCGCCGAAGGCCGGCTGCCGATCGGGCGGGACGCGGCGCCGGTGGTCGGCCTGCTGGGCGCGGTGGCCGCCCTCACCGCGCTCGGCGGCCCCCTCCGGGACGCGCTGTCGGTCGCCTTCGCCCAGGTCACCGGCACCGTCGACCGGGCGCCGTTCGGCGACCTGCCGGCGCTGCTCGTCCGGCCGGTGGCCATCGTCGCCCTCATCCTGGTGGCCGCCGGGGCGGCGTCGGCGCTCGTCACCTTCGTCCAGACCGAGGGCAACGTCTGGCCGGAGCGGATCGCCCCGGATCTCGGCCGCCTCTGGGCGGGGATCAAGGTGGCGAGGCTGCTCTCGCGCGACTTCCTCCTCGACCTCGGGATCGCCTTCCTGAAGATCGGCGCCATCGGCGCCACCGCCTTCTGGGCGCTCCGCGGCCGCTTCCTGGCGCTCCCCGGCCTCCTCGACCTCCCGCCGGCGGCGCAGCTCGGGACCATCTTCGGCATCCTCGGCGTGGCCGCCCGCCCGGTGCTGGGCGTCGCGCTGCTCATCGCCGCCCTCGACCTGGCGGTCGTCCGGTGGCGGTACTTCGCCCGGATGCGGATGACCAAGCAGGAGGCGAAGCGCGAGGCGCGCGAGGAGGACGGTGACCCGGCCGCCAAGGGGCGCCGCAAGAAGCGCCACCGCGAGATCGTCCGCGGCCAGGCGCGCCGCGAGGTGCCCCGCGCCGACGCCCTGGTGGTGAACCCCACCCACGTCGCCGTCGCCATCCGGTACCGGCGCGACGAGGGGCGCTCCCCCCGGGTGACCGCGAAGGGGAAGGGCTTCCTCGCCGAGTACCTCCGCGAGCTGGCGCGGGAGAACGGGGTCCCGATCGTGGAGAACATCCCGCTCGCCCGCCTCCTCTACCGGAAGGTGAAGGTGGGCGGCGAGATCCCCGCGCAGACCTACCAGGCGGTCGCCACGATCCTCGCCTTCGTCTACCGGGTCACCGGCAAGACCGGCGCCGGCCGGGGGAGGTAGCGCATGGCCGAGCCGTCCGTCAGGTCGACCGGGAGGGGCGAGACGCTGGTGGCGGCGGCGGTCCTCGCCATCGTCACCATCCTGATCGTCCCGGTCCCCGCGGGGGCGCTCGACGTCCTCCTGGCCCTGTCGGTCGGCGTCGCGATCCTCATGCTCCTCATCGCGCTCGGCCTGACCCGGGCGGCCGAGTTCTCCGTCTTCCCGTCGCTCCTCCTCATCACCACCCTCTTCCGCCTGGCGCTCAACGTCGCGACCACCCGGCTGATCCTGCTGCGCGGCGGCGAGGGGCCGGGCGCGGCGGGGCACCTCATCGAGACCTTCGGCCGGTTCGCGATCGGCGGGAGCCTGGTCGTCGGGCTGGTGATCTTCCTGATCCTGCTCATCGTGAACTTCACGGTGATCACCAAGGGCTCGAACCGGATCTCGGAGGTGGCGGCGCGCTTCACCCTCGACGCCATGCCCGGGAAGCAGATGGCGATCGACGCCGACGTCTCCCAGGGGCTCATCGACGATCGCGAGGCGCGGCGCCGGCGGGAGGCGCTGCAGCGCGAGGCCGAGTTCTTCGGCGCCATGGACGGCGCCTCGAAGTTCGTCCGCGGGGACGCCGTCGCCGGCCTGGCCATCACCGCGGTGAACCTCGTCGGCGGCCTGGCCGCCGGCCTCCTGCGCGATCACATCTCCCTCGCCCAGGCGGCCGAGACCTACTCGCTCCTGACCGTCGGGGACGGCCTCGTCTCCCAGATGCCGGCCCTCCTCGTCTCCACCGCGGCGGGCATGGTGGTCACCCGCGCGGACGGCCTGGAGCTCTCGTCGCAGCTCGGGAGCCAGGTGCTCGGGAACTCTCGGGTCCTCGGCACCGCGGCCGGGGTCCTGATCGTGCTCGGCCTCCTCCCCGGCATGCCGCTCGCCGCCTTCGGCGCCGTCGCCGCCTCCCTCTTCGCGCTCTCCCGCCGCGCGGGCGCCGCGGCGCGCCGGGGGAGCGCCCCCGCGCGCCCCAAGGCCGAGGAGAAGCCGGTCGGGGACCGGGTCCAGGACATCCTGGCGCTCGACACCCTGGAGCTCGAGGTCGGCTACGGCCTCCTC
>JAJYHA010000356.1 GCA_021784995.1 Myxococcales bacterium | reverse complement strand
CGATCGGGCTCTTCCACCTCCTGCGCGCGGTGCCCGCCTCCGAGTGGCGCGACATCGCCGGCGCGGCGGTCGTGACGCTCGGACGCGTGCTGGCCGCGCTCGCGGTCGGCACGGCGTGGGCCCTCCCGGCCGGGCTCGCCATCGGCCTCTCGCCGCGCCTCTCGCGCGTCCTGCAGCCCGTGGTGCAGGTGGTGGCCTCCTTCCCCGCCCCCATGCTCTTCCCGGCGGTGGTGGCGGGGCTGGCGCTGCTCGGGATCGGCCTCGGCTGGGGCAGCATCCTCCTCATGCTGCTCGGCACGCAGTGGTACATCCTGTTCAACGTGATCGCCGGCGCGACCGCCATCCCGGCCGACCTCCGCGAGGCGGCGCGCCTCTACCGGCTGCGCCCGGGCCAGCGCTTCCGGCTCCTCCACTTCCCCGCCGTCTTCCCCTACCTCGTCACCGGGTGGGTGACCGCGGCCGGCGGCGCCTGGAATGCCAGCATCGTCGCCGAGTACATGAGCTTCCGGGGGCGGGTGCTCTCCACGCCGGGCCTGGGATCGCGCATCAGCATCGCGGCGGGCGCGGGCAGGTTCGCGTCGCTCGCGGCGGCGGTGAGCGTCATGGCGGCCGTCGTCGTGCTCCTGAACCGCCTCTTCTGGCGGCGCCTCCACCGGCTGGCCGAGGAGCGCTTCTCGCCGTCGCGGTGAGCCACGCATGGACGCCACCCCGCCCCCGACGCCCGGCGACGCGCCGCTCTGCGAGCTGCGCCAGGTCGACAAGGAGTTCGCCCAGGGCGGCGGCGCCCCGCTGCGGGTGCTGCAGGCGATCTCGCTCGCCGTGCGCCGCGACGAGGTCATCGCGCTGCTCGGGCCCTCGGGCTGCGGCAAGTCCACCATCCTGCGCATCCTGGCGGGCCTCACCGCGCCGACGCGGGGCGAGGTGCTCTACCACGGCCGCCCGCTCGCCGGCCTCAACCCGGGCGTGGGCTTCGTCTTCCAGAGCTTCGCGCTCTTCCCCTGGATGACGGTCACCGAGAACGTGGAGGCGGTGCTCGAGGCCGCCGGGCTGGCGCGGGCGGAGGTGATCGCGCGCGCCGGGCGGGCCATCCGGACCGTCGGCCTGGCCGGGTTCGAGGAGGCCTACCCGCGCGAGCTCTCCGGGGGCATGAAGCAGCGCGTGGGAATGGCGCGCGCGTTCTCCCTCGACCCGGAGATGCTCTTCATGGACGAGCCCTTCAGCCAGGTCGACGCGCTGACGGCCGAGAGCCTCCGGGCCGAGGTGCTCGACATCTGGGCCGCGCACGGGAGGAACCCCTCCTCCATCGTGATGGTGAGCCACGACATCAAGGAGGTCGTCTACATGGCCGACCGGATCGTCGTGCTCGACGCGAAGCCGGGCCGGGTGCGCACGGTGGTCGAGAACCACCTGCCGCGGCCGCGCGACTACCGCTCGCCCGAGCTCCTGCAGCTCGTGGATCGCCTCCACGACATCATCACCGGGATGGCGATGCCCGACGTCGCGCCGGCGGCGGCCGCGGCCTTCGAGCCCATCCCGCACGCCGGGGCGAGCGAGATCCTGGGCCTCCTCGAGTACCTCGACGCCCGCGGCGGCCGCGAGGACGTCTTCCGGATCGCGAGCGACACCGGGCGCGAGTTCGGCAGCCTGATGACGGTCGTGAACGCCGCGGAGCTGCTCGACCTGGTCGACACGCCGCGGCGCACGGTCCTCCTCGCGCCGGACGGCCTCCGGCTCGTGCGCGCCGACACGGAGCCGCGCAAGGCGCTGTGGCGCGAGCGCCTCCTGACGCTGCAGCTCTTCAAGCAGGTGCACGCGGCCCTGGAGAGGGAGCCCAGGCACCGCATCGGCCGCGAGTTCGTGCTGGAGCTGATCGCCGTGAACATGCCGAGCGAGAGCTACGACGCGCTCTTCGAGACCTTCGTGGGCTGGGCGCGCTTCGGCGATCTCTTCCGGTACGACGAGGAGACGGACGAGCTCGGCCTCCAGCATTGACCCGCGGCGTCCATCGGGCGGCGGCGGCTTGACTCGACCTCGATCGTTGGCTACAGCGCGTGCGTGATCCATCCCCCGCCGCCCACGCCGGACGCCACCGCCCTGCCCTCGCTCCTCCTGCGCCCGGCCGCCGCCCTGCGGCGGCGCGTGGCCGAGACGCCCCCCCGGTACCTCCTCGGCGTCGTGGGCGGGTTCGGCGCCTACCTGGGCGTCATGCGGGCGGCGATGGGCCAGAACCGCCCGGAGCAGCTCGTGGCGGCGCTCGCGATGCTGGCGCTGGCGGTGTGGAGCGACGGGACGCGCCGCCTCTTCTCCGGCCTGCTCCCCTTCGTGCTGTTCGGGATCGTCTACGACCTCATGCACCTCACCGAGCCGCTGGTGCGCTACCTGACGGTCCACGTGGCGCAGCCCTACTGGTTCGACCGGACCTTCTTCGGCATCCCCACCGCGGCCGGCCGGCTCACCCCCAACGAGTTCTTCCAGCGGCACCACTGGGCGGTGGTGGACCTCCTCACGGGCACCTCGTACATCGTCTTCGTCTACTGGGCCATCGGCTTCGCCGCCTACCTGGCGCTCTTCCGTCGCGACGAGGCGGGGCGACGGCTCCTGCTCCGCTTCGGCTGGACCTTCCTGCTCATGAACGTGGCGGGCTTCGCGACCTACTACGTGTACCCCGCGGCGCCCCCCTGGTACGTGGCCGACTACGGCCTCGGCCCCGCCAACCTGGCGGCGCGCTCCTCCGCGGCCGGCGCGGCGCGCTGGGACGCGCTCACCGGGATCCCCTACTTCGCCGCGTTCTACGGCCGCAGCGCGGACGTCTTCGGGGCCATCCCCTCGCTGCACGTCTCCTATCCGCTGCTGACCTACCTCTTCGGCCGCGAGCTCCGGAGGCGCTGGCTCGACGCGGCGAGCTTCGGGCTCTTCCTGCTCGTCTCCTTCGCGGCCGTCTACCTGAACCACCACTACGTGCTCGACGTGCTGCTGGGCGTGCTCTACACGCTGGCGGCCTGGGGCGTCGACGCCGCCCTGCAGCGCCGGCGCGACGCGCCCGCGCGACCCGCCGCGGCGGCCGTCCCCGTGGCGGCGGGGCCGACCTCCGCCGCGCGCGCGCCCTGACGG
>JAJYHA010000454.1 GCA_021784995.1 Myxococcales bacterium | reverse complement strand
CGAAGCGGGCGCCCACCGCGATCACCAGGTCGGCGTGCCGCCCGGCCTGGTTGGCGGGGAAGGCGCCGTTGCGCCCGATGAAGCCCAGCGAGAGGCGGTGCCGCATGTCGAGCGCGCCCATGCCGTTCGGCGAGCTGATGACCGGGATCCCGAGCCGGTCGACGAGGGCCGTCAGCTCGGGCCCGGCCTCGGAGAGCGTGACGCCGTGGCCGACGAAGAGGACGGGCCGCGCGGCGCGGGCCAGGAGTGCCACGCACTCCCGCAGCTCCTGCGGCGACGCGCCGGGCCGCTGCCCCACCATCCGCGCCACGCCCTCCGGGACGGCGACGTCGTCCTGCTCCTGGAACAGGTTGTAGGGGACGTCGAGGTTGACCGGGCCGGGCCGGCCCGCGGTCAGCGTCGCCATGGCCTGGCGCAGGGCCAGCGGCAGCATGTCCACGCGCGCGGGGTGGAAGCTCCGCTTCACCACCGGCCGCAGCACGGAGGGGAAGTCGGCCTGGTGGTGGTGGTAGAGCTCCTGGAACGGTGCCCGGTTCTCCTGCGAGGTGGGCACGTTGGCGGTGATGGCGAGGAAGGTCGACGAGTCGGAGAGGGCGCACGCCAGCGCCCCCACCAGGTTGGCGGAGCCGGGGCCGGTCGAGGTGAGGGTCGCGACCGGGCGGTGGGACACCCGGTAGAAGGCGTCGGCCATGTGGCCCGCCGCCTGCTCGTGGCGCGGGGACACGAGGCGGATGTCGCTGCGGGCGTCGTACAGGGCGTCGAGGAGCCCCACGTTGCCGTGACCGCAGACGCCGAAGACGAACGGCATCCGCTCCCGCCGGAAGTACTCCACCATCAGCTCGGCGCCCTTCATCCGTGACATCTGTCACCTCCCATCGTGCGACGTGTGGCTGCTGCGGTGGCGCGGATCAGAACCTGAACGTCAGCAGGCGCTCCTCGGTGAGCTCGCGGACGGCGTAGCGGGGGCCCTCCGTCCCGAACCCGCTGTCCTTGGTGCCGGTGTAGGGCATCAGGTCGACGCGGGAGCTGCTCGTCTCGTTGACGTGCACGCTGCCCACCTCCAGCGCCAGGGCCGCCCGGAACGCCTGGTGGAGGTCGCGCGTGAAGAGGCCGGTCGCGAGGCCGTAGGGTGACGCGTTGACGGCCGCGATCGCCTCCTCGAGGCCGCGGAAGGGCAGGATCGACACCACCGGGCCGAAGATCTCCTCGTCCACCACGCGCATCCCCGGTCGCACGTCGGTCAGCACCGTCGGCGGGACGACCGCGCGGTCGCGCGGACCGCCCACCGCGACCCGGGCGCCCTGCGCGACCGCCTCGGCGATCCACCGCTCGACCCGCTCCGCCTCCTGCACGGAGATCATCGGCCCCACCATGGTCTCCGGGAGCCGCGGATCGCCGGCCCGGACCTTCCGCACCTCGGCCACGAAGGCCTCCGTGAAGCTGGCCAGGATGGGCTCGGCGACGTGCAGGAGCTGGATGCTGGTGCACACCTGCCCCGCCTTGCGGAAGCAGGCGCTCACGATCTTCGGCAGCGCCGCGCGGACGTCGGCGTCGGCGCAGACGATGGTGCTGGCGATGCTCCCCAGCTCCATCTGCGTCCGGCGGAGCCCCGCCCCGCGCTGGATGCGGCGGCCCACCTCGGTGCTGCCGGTGAAGAGGAAGAAGCGGATGGCCTCCTCGGCGAGGAGCCACTCGCCCATCTCCGAGCCCGCGCCCTGGAGCAGCGACAGGAAGCCGCGCGGGACGCCCGCCCGCCGCAGCACCTCGCACAGCAGGCCCGCCGTCAGCGGCGTGCGCCCGGCGGGCTTGAGCAGGACCGCGTTCCCCGCGGCCAGCGCCGGCCCGACCTTGTGGGCGACCGTGTTGAGCGGTGAGTTGAAGGGCGTGACGGCGCAGACCACTCCCAGCGGGACCCGGACGGTGAAGCCCATCCGATCGCCCTGGTTCGGGGCGCCGCCGAACGGCACCACCTCGCCCGCCAGCCGCTTCGCCTCCTCGGCCGAGGTGGCCAGGGTCTGCACGGCGCGGCTCACCTCGCCGTCGGCGTCGGAGAGCGTGAAGCCGGACTCGGCGATGATGGTGTCGCGGAACTCGGCGCGCCGCGCGCCCACCTCCGCGGCCGCGCGCGACAGCACCTCGTACCGGGCGTAGGGGCCGGGCGGCCCGGCCCGGAAGGCGCGCCGCGCCGCCGCGACGGCCTGCGACACCTGCTCGCGCGAGGCGCCCGCCACCTGGGCGATCGGCTCGCCCGTGTACTTGTCGTGGACGGGGATGGAGGTGGGGCCCGGGACCCACTCGCCGTCGATGAGCAGCTTGTCGTAGTGCACGTGTTCCGCCTCCTGGAGAGGGATCCCGCGGGCGCCGCGCGGAGCGGGCCGGACGGGGCGTCAATCCGCGCCGAAGCGTGGCCTCGGGCGGCGTTGCTCCTGCGCGTTCCGGAGCAGCGCCGCGAACCTGTGGACGCCGTGGACGAACTTACCGTAGGGCAGGGTCACGAAGAGCGCCACGACCAGCCCGAGGTGCGCTGCCAGCAGCGTCGCCATGGCGCCCGTCTCCCGCAGGCCGAGCAGCAGCAGCCCGCTCGCGCCGGTCAGCAGCAGCAGCACCAGGAAGCCGAGGTCCATCCCGGTCTGGGCGGGGTCGACCAGCGCGGGCGAGCGCAGCGCCTTGAGCCATAGCAGGCCCGTGGTCCCGACCACCAGCCCGACCCCCCCGAGGGTCCCCAGCACGACGGGGAGGCTCAGGAGCGGGTAGGGGCCCGCCCGGCCCAGCAGGTAGTGGTAGCCGGCCGCGACCGTCGTGGAGGCGAAGCAGAGGCCGAACCCGTAGAAGGTGAGGTGGTGGAACCACTGGCGGCGGTGCGAGGGGACGTCGTCGGGGTAGCAGCACCCGTCGCCGTCGCCGTCCAGGTAGCGGAGCCGCAGGGCGTCCGAGAGGGCGCGCGCGAGGTCCGCGCCGTCCGGCGCGCCGGCCGCGGGGTCGCCGGCGCCGCGCCAGAACCGCACCGCCGCCGCGCCCAGCGTCGCGCACGCCAGCGCGCCCAGCGCGCCGAAGAGGAGGACCATCGCGCCGTGGCTCATGACGGCGTAGAAGCTCCCGTCGGCGACCGGGTGG
>JAJYHA010000436.1 GCA_021784995.1 Myxococcales bacterium | reverse complement strand
GGAGCGATCGGCGTCGATCGGGCCGGCGGCGGGAGCCCTGGGGCCGGCGGTGGACGAGGCGCGAACGATCGAGCGGGGGAGGCTCAACCTCTCCTGGCTGGTGCAGCTCCACTGGTGGGCCATCCTCGGGCAGTTCGTCGCCGTCATCGCGTCGGTGATCCTGGGCGACGTCGTGCTCCCGATCCCGTCGATCCTGACCCTGCTCGCCCTCGAGGGGATCGCCAACGGCCTCCTCGCGATCTGGTCGCGGCGCGCGCGCATCACCGACCTCACGATCGCCCTGGTGATGCTCGGCGACGCCGTGGTGCTCACCATCCTGCTCGACCTGACCGGCGGGGCCTCCAACCCCTTCTCGACCCTCTACCTGGTCAACGTCGCGCTCGCGGCGGTCCTCCTCCCGCGGTTCTGGGCCTGGACGCTCACCGCGGCGTCGCTCGGCGGGTTCGGCTCCCTCTTCATCCACGAGGCGCTCACCTCGGCCGCCCACCACGTGCGGTTCCGGATGTCGCCGGAGGCGATGCTCCAGGCGCACCTGCGCGGGATGTGGATCGCCTTCGCGATGGCGTCCGTCTTCGTCGTCTTCTTCGTCCGCCGGGTGGTGCGCGCCCTCTCGGCCCGCGAGGCGGAGCTCCAGGAGGCCCGCGCCCTGGCGCTCCGCCGCGAGCGGCTCGCCTCGCTCGCCACCCTGGCCGCCGGCACCGCGCACGAGCTCGCGACGCCCCTCTCGACCATCGCCGTGGTGGTGCGGGAGCTGGAGCGGGGCCTGCTGCCGAAGGCGAGCGACGACGTCCGGCGGGATCTCGGGCTGGTGCGGGACCAGGTGAATCGCTGCCGCGCGATCCTCGACCGGATGTCCGGACACGCCGGGGCGCCGGTCGGGGAGCCGCTCGAGCGGATCGCGCTCCCGGCCTGGGGCGCCGGGGCGCTCGACGGCCTCCCGGCGGCCGACCGGGTCACGGTGGAGATCGCGCCGGGCGCCGAGCGGGAGGCGGTCAGGGGGCCGCCGCGCGCGCTCGGCGACGCGCTCCGCGGGCTGCTCAAGAACGCGCTCCAGGCCTCCGGTCCAGGCTTCCAGGTGCAGCTCCGGCTCTCGGCGGGGGGCGGGCGCGTCGTCGCCGCCGTGCTCGACCGGGGCCAGGGCATGACCGCCGAGGTCCGGGCCCATGTCGGGGAACCCTTCTTCACGACCAAGGTCCCGGGGGAAGGGATGGGGCTCGGCCTCTTCCTCACCCGGACGCTCGTCGAGCAGCTCGGTGGCGATCTCCGGATCGTCGCGCGCTCCGGCGGCGGGACCGAGGCGAGGATCGACCTGCCGGCCGCGGGGGCCGGAGAGAACGGGAGCAGCGCATGAGCACGACGACCGAGGTGACGAAGGAGAGCCTCCCCAGCATCCTGCTGGTGGACGACGACGAGGTGCTGCGCGAGCGGCTCGCCCAGGCCATGCGGGACCGGGGCTACGAGGTCCGCACCGCGGGGAGCGGCGAGGAGGCGCTCCGGGAGGCGGCGAGGGACTCGCCGGAGATGGCGGTGCTCGATCTGAAGATGCCGGGCATGAACGGGATCGAGCTCCTCCGCGGGCTCCGGCAGCACGACCCCGCGACGCGCGTCCTGATGCTCACCGGCTACGGGAGCATCGCCACGGCGGTGGAGGCGGTGAAGGAGGGGGCGATCGGGTACCTCCCGAAGCCGGCCGACGCCGACGAGATCCTGGCGGAGCTGAACGGCCGCGACACCTCGGCCAGGAAGTCCGGCCAGGAGACCCCGTCGCTCGCCCGGGCCGAGTGGGAGCACATCCAGCGGGTCCTGACCGACTGCAACAACAACATCTCCGAGGCGGCCCGCCGGCTCGGGATCCACCGGCGCTCGCTCCAGCGGAAGCTCCACAAGTACCCGCCGCTCCGGTAGCGGCCGCCCCCCTCCGGCGGCGGTCGGCCCCCGCCGGTGCGCGGGGCGGGGCGCAGGGATGGCGCCGAGTGGGTCCGCGCAGCGCGGGGGGTCACGCCGGACCGCTCCGTGCCGGGCGCAAGCGCCTGAAATGGCTGCCCGGCAGCTTCGGCACGCTCCTTCCAGGAGCGTCCCTCCACGTCGGCTCGCCGGCGTGGAGGAACCGCCATGACGCTCCGGATCGCCGCCGCCCTCGCCCTCGCCCTCGCCGCGCCCATCGCACGCGCCGGGGAGCCCATCGTCCCGCTCGCCGGCGAGACCGCGACCTCGTTCCAGTGCCGGGCGGCGATCATCCCGACCTCGCGCGCGTGCATCGCGCGCTGCGAGGTCGAGTTCGCCGGCGCCGAGCGGGCCGACGGGCGCTTCGAGTGCGTCGACGCCTGCACGAAGAAGGGGCTCGGGGCGCTCTCGCGCTGCCGCGCGGGGGAGCCGATCGCCACCGCGAGCCTCGCCGCCCGGTAGCGCCGGCGCCCGCGGCGGCGAATCCTTCCCGCGGCGCCGGGGTCAGACGGGGAGAGAGGCGCCGGTGCCGATTGAACGGCGGGCGCCCAGAGGTCCTCCACACGTGGCCACCGCGACCGTCGAGATCACCGGGCAGAACTTCAAGCAGAACGTCGAGAAGGACGGGATCGTCCTCATCGACTGGTGGGCGCCCTGGTGCGGCCCCTGCCGCGTCTTCGGGCCGACCTACGAGAAGGTGGCCGGGAAGAACCCGGACATCACCTTCGGCAAGGTGAACACCGAGGACCAGCCGGAGCTGGCCGGCTCCTTCGACATCCGCTCGATCCCGACCCTCATGATCCTGCGGGACAAGGTGCTGCTCTTCTCGCAGCCGGGCGCGCTCCCGGAGGCCGCCCTCGAGGATCTGATCCGCCAGGTGCGGGCGCTCGACATGGACAAGGTCCGGGCGGAGATCGCCGAGCAGGAGAAGCGGCCGGCGGCCGGCGCCTAGAGGCCGGCGCGAGGCTCATCCCTCCCGGCAGGGGAGGGGCGCGGGGCGGGAGGCCGTGGCTGGCTCCCGCCCCGCGTGCGTCTTCCGCCCGGGGGCCGGCGCAGGGGGGGGGGCGCGGCGCGGCTTGATACCTGAACGCGCGAGCAGTATGTTCGGGGTCGAGGACCGTCGCCATGCCACCGGGTGAAGATCGCCGCGAGCTCGTCGCGCGGCTCCGCAGCGAGATCCG
>JAJYHA010000245.1 GCA_021784995.1 Myxococcales bacterium | reverse complement strand
CGTGTCAACGCCGCGGCGCCCGGCGGCGCGCGCCCGGGCCCCAAGCGGCCGGCGCAGATCGGCTTGCCGCGGCGCGGCGGCGAGACCATCCCCCGGGGCGAGGTCGCGGGGCCCCCGGCCCCGTCCGGCGGCGCTCACCGCAGCAGCTCGCGCGCGATCACCAGCCGCTGGATCTCGCTCGTCCCCTCGTAGATGGTCTGGACCCGCGCGTCGCGGAAGAGGCGCGCGACCGGGTAGTCCTCGGTGTAGCCGTTCCCCCCGTGGATCTGGACCGCGCGCGACACCGCCCGCTGGGCCGCCTCGCTCGCCAGCAGCTTGGCCATCGAGGCCTCGCGGTGGAACGGGCGCCCCGCCTCCTTGAGCGCCGCCGCGCGCAGCGTCAGGAGCCGGGCGGTGTCGTGATCGACGGCCATGTCGGCGAGGGCGAAGGCGATCGCCTGGTGCTCGGCGATGGGCCGGCCGAAGGCCTGCCGCTCCAGCGCGTAGGACCGGCTCGCGTCGAGCGCGGCGCGGATGGTGCCGGTCGCCTGCGCGGCGATGCCGACGCGGCCTCCGTCGAGGGCGGCGAGGGCGATGGGCAGCCC
This sequence comes from Myxococcales bacterium, assembly GCA_021784995.1. The sequence goes on along the minus strand of JAJYHA010000245.1, from coordinate 2,547 downwards.
CGCCCCCGGCGCGCCGAGGCGGGCCTCGTCGGCGACCTCGCAGCGGTCGAGGACGAGGCTCACCGTCGTCGACCCGCGGATCCCCATCTTCCGCTCGTGGCGGCCGACGGTGAGGCCGGGGGCGCCCCGCTCGACGAGGAAGGCGGTGAACCCGCCTCCGCCGGCGGCGGGATCGGTCCGCGCCCAGACGATCAGGACCCCGGCCAGGTCGCCGCTGGTGATCCACTGCTTCTCCCCGTCGATCACCCACCCGGCGCCGGTCCGGGTCGCTCGGGTCGTGAGCGCCGCGGGATCGCTGCCCGCGCCCGGCTCGGAGAGGGCGAAGGCGCCGGCGAAGGCCGCGCCCGAGGCGAGCGGCGGCAGGTGCCGGCGGCGCTGGGGCTCGGTCCCGAAGCGCGCGATCGTCTCCGCGACCATGTTGGTGACCCCGACCACGACCGAGGCGGCGAGATCGACCGCCGCGATCTCCGCGAGCGCCAGGGCGGCGGCGATCGCGCCGGTCTCGGAGCCGCCGTGCTCGGACGGGACGTTCATGGCGAGCAGCCCCGCCTCGCCGAGCGCCCGCATGACCGCGTCGGGGAAGCGCCCCTCGCGCTCGGCGGCGCGCGCCTGCGGCGCGAGGATCCCCCGCGCCACGGCCCGGGCCGCGGCGGCGACGGCGGCCTGGGGCTCGGTCGGCTCGAAGGTCACGGTGCGCCTCGCCGCGCCGCTCAGCCCTTGAGGACCGCGGAGGAGATGACCAGCCGCTGGATCTCGCTCGTCCCCTCGTAGATCTGGGTGATCCGGCTGTCGCGCCAGTGACGCTCGGCGTCGCACTCCCGCATGTAGCCGAGGCCGCCGTGGATCTGGATCGCCCGGGAGGTGACCCGCTCGCTCATCTCCGAGGCGTAGAGCTTGGCCATCGCGCTCTCCGCCGAGTGGCGGACCCCCCGGTCCTTGAGCGTCGCGGCGCGCCAGACGAGGAGCCGGGCCGCGTCGAGCTCGGTCGCCATGTCGGCGAGCATGAACTGGATCGCCTGGAACTGGGCGATCGGCTGCCCGAAGGCCTTCCGGTCGCGGGCGTAGGCGACCGCCTCCTCGAGCGCCGCCCGGGCGATCCCCAGCGCCTGGGCGGCGATGCCGATCCGCCCGCCGTCGAGGGTGGCCATCGCGATCTTGAACCCGTCCCCCTCTCCGCCGAGCCGCTGCGACTCCTCGACGGCGCAGCCCTCGAAGAAGATCGAGCAGGAGCCCGAGGCGCGGATGCCGACCTTGTCGTCCGGCTTCCCCCGGGTCAGGCCGGGGGCGTCGGTCGGCACCAGGAAGGCGCTGATGCCCCGGTGGCCCTTGCTCCGGTCGGTCATGGCGAAGACGAGGAGGTGCTCGGCCTGGGGGCCGTTGGTGATGTAGTTCTTCGAGCCGTCGAGGACGTACCGGTCGCCCCGGCGGACCGCCACGGTGCGCATCTCGGCGGCGTCCGAGCCGCTCGCCGGCTCGGTGAGCGCGAAGGCGCCGAGCTTGGCCCCCGAGGCGTGCGGCCGCAGGAACCGCTCCCGCTGGGCGTCGGTCCCGTACTTGAAGACCGGATCGCAGTAGAGCGAGTTCGAGACGCTCATGATCACGCCGGTCCCGGCGCAGCCGCGCGAGATCTCCTCCATCGCCAGCGCGTAGGAGACGGCGTCCATCCCCGCCCCGCCCCACTCCGCGGGGATGGCGACGCCCATGAGCCCCATCGCGCCCAGCTGGCGGACGGCCTCGGCCGGGAACTCGTGGTGCTCGTCCCAGCGGCGCGCGTTCGGGCGGAGCTCCTTGGCCGCGAACTCCCGGCAGAGGTCCCGCACCTGGCGCTGCTCGTCGGTCAGCTCGATGTCCATCGCTCCTCCATGCAGGGAGCCGGAGGGCCGCGCGGCGGCCCTCCGGCGGGATCGCGCCGTCAGGCGCCGGTGAAGCGCGGCGGCCGCTTCTCGAGGAAGGCGGCCATCCCCTCCCGCGCCTCGGCCTGGCCGAAGAGCCCGGCGAAGGAGATCCGCTCGAGGTCGAGGGCGGCCGGGAGGGGGAGGTCGGCGCCGGACTGCAGCACGCGCTTGGCGAGGGCGACCGCGGCGGGGCCCCGGGAGGCGATGGTCCGGGCCCGGGTCCGGGCGTGGTCGAGGAGCCGATCGGAGGGCAGGACCTCGAGGGCCAGCCCCGCCGCCACGGCCCGGGCGGCGTCGAGGGTCTCGCCGGAGAGGACGATCTCCTTGGCGCGCATCAGCCCGACCCGGCGGGTGAGCCGCTGCGTCCCGCCGAAGCCCGGGATGAGCCCGAGGTTCACCTCGGGCTGCCCGAAGCGCGCCCGCTCGCTGGCGTAGACGAGGTCGCAGGCCATCGCCAGCTCGCAGCCGCCGCCCAGGGCGAACCCGTTCACCGCCGCGACGGTCACGATCGGCAGCGCCTCGAGCGCCGCCAGGGTCGCCTGCCCCAGCGCGGCGAACTCGCGCGCCTCCCCGGGGCCGAGGCGGGACATCTCGGCGATGTCGGCGCCGGCGACGAAGGCCTTCTCCCCTCCCCCGGTCACGATCAGCGCAC
>JAJYHA010000399.1 GCA_021784995.1 Myxococcales bacterium | reverse complement strand
GGCGGCGGGCGGGAGCGGCGGCGCGGGGAGCGGCCCCAGGCTGGCGAGCGGAGCGGGCGGGCGCGCCGCCTCGCGCGCCAGGCGGTAGCCGAGATCGGTCGCCTCCCCCTCGATGGAGAGCGCGAGCAGCCGCGCCTCGGCCCGGTAGGCGTTCGCGTCGGCCGACTCGGCCCGCGTGAGCAGCGCGTGCTCGGCGGCGCGCTCCGTCCGGGCGGCCAGGTCGGTCGCCAGCGCCAGCTCCTCGCGCGCCAGCGCCAGGGCCGACTGCGCCGCCCAGAGGTCGATCCAGGCCTGGGCCGCGGAGAGACGGCGGGCGAGCGCGGTGGCGCGCGCCTCCGCGTCGAGCTGGTCGCCCTCCGCGCGCGCAGCCTCGCGACGGCGCGCGCCGAGACCGGCCAGGCTCCAGGACTGGGCGATCGACGCCATCCCCTCGAAGCGGGTGGTGGAGGTGGGGCTCGAGCTGACGCGCCAGCCGGGCTCGAGGCTCAGCTCGGGGTTGAAGGGCTGCGCCGAGATCCGGCCGGCCAGGTCGCGCTGGGCGGCGACGGCGGCGCGCCCGGCCTCGACGGCCGGCGCCCGCTCCGCCAGCCCGAGCGCCTCGTCGAAGGTGAGGCCCCCCGCGGCACCCTCGGAGCCGTGAGCTGGCGGGGCCGCGGAGAGCAGCAGGAGCAGGGCCGCGGAGAGCATCGGCCCCGTGCTAACGCGGGAACCGCTGCAGGATCGTGCGGCATGATGACCGAAGCCCTGGCAGGGAGAGGGGCTCGCCCCCCGGCCGGCCACCGGATCACCGGATCCACCTTGATCGGGCTGGCGGGGTCACGTATATCCGGGCGTCTCGAAGGGTTCGGAGGAGTGGCCGAGCGGCTTAAGGCGGCGGTCTTGAAAACCGCTGAGGGCTCAAGCCCTCCGAAGGTTCGAATCCTTCCTCCTCCGCCAGGTGGAGGACGGTTCTGGGGTCTTGGAAAGGTGGCCGAGAGGCCGAAGGCGCTGGTTTGCTAAACCAGTAACTGGGGTAACCTGGTTCGAGGGTTCGAATCCCTCCCTTTCCGCCAAGTGTCGAGCAGTTCGAGAGGCCGCCTCGCGCGGCCTCTCGCCTTTTCCGCTCCACCTCCCCCGCCGCCGGCATCCGGGTCCTCCTGGGGCGTGCCGCGACCTCCGATGGCGCCGCGAGGCGGACCGTGAAATAGGCAAGGCAGCGGTGCGCCGACGGGCCCTCGAAGGCCAGGAGGTCGCGACGTGACCCTCGCTGGCAGTGTCCTGCTCCTGCTGCTCACGGCGTCGCCCCTGGACCCGGGCGACGGCGGCCCGCGCCTGCTGTCGGCGAACCTCCAGGTGGGCGACCTGACGGCCGAGGCGGGTTCGCAGGACCGCGCGGCCGACCTCTCGCTCCCCTCCGGGCGCTCACCGGGGTGGGTGGCCTCCACCGAAGGCGCCAACGGCGCCGAGGGAGCGGCGCGGCCCGGGGCCGCGGCGTCGAAGGCCGACGCGCTCGACTTCAACCTGCTGGGTCCGCCGCCTGCCGCCCCCCCGGCGGACGAGGAGAAGCTGACGCTGCGCCGCAAGATGCTGACCTGGCACCAGGGGGTGGGGCTCGGGATGTTCGCGCTCCAGCTCGCGACGACGATCGTCGGCCAGCTCAGCTACGACGACAAGTTCGGGGGCGACAACACCGGCAAGTACGTCCAGGCGCACGCGATCCTCGCCTACTCCACGCTGGCGGCCTTCGCCGCGGCCGGGACGCTGGCGCTCCTGGCCCCGAAGCCGTTCGAGCGGCAGGAGGGCTTCGACCGCGTCTCGCTGCACAAGGTCGCCATGTTCACCGCGGCCGCCGGCATGCTGGCGCAGGGCCTCCTGGGCATGTGGACGCAGTCGCGCGAAGGCTACCTGAACCAGCAGAGCATCGCCCGGGCGCACCTCGTGGTGGGCTACGTGACGCTGGTCGCCGTGGCGACGGGCGTCGGCGCGCTCGTCTTCTAGCGCCGGAGCACCCCCCGCATGTCGCACGCCCTCTGCGCCCTGCTGCTCGCGGCCACCCTCCCCTCCCGCGCCTCCTACGGCGTGGACGCCGCCGCCAGCTCCGTCCGCTACACGGTGGTCCACAAGCTCCACCGCGTGGAGGGGAGCACGCACCAGATGGAGGCGCGGGCGGTGGTGCAGGACGACGGCTCGGTGCTCGCCATGGTGCGCGTGCCGGTCTCGTCGTTCCGCTCCGGCGACGCCAACCGCGACGAGCACATGCTCGAGGCGGTGGAGGCGGGGAAGTTTCCCTTCGTCGTGTTCAAGGGGATCGTCCGGCTCGGCGCCGGCCGGGAAATGCCCACCTCCCCGGTGCCGATCGACGGCGAGGTGGAGCTGCACGGCGTGAAGCGGCCGGCGCGGGCGACGGCCACGCTCACGGTGGAGCCGGACGGGAGCGTGCGCGCGCGCGGCGGCCTCGACGTGAGCCTGGACGCGCACGGCGTCGAGCGGCCATCGCTCCTCTTCGTGAAGATCGAGGACGACTGCCGCGTGGACTTCGACCTCCTCCTGCGGGGGAACCGATGAGCGCACGAGCCCTCGTCGCCGCCGCGCTGACCGCGCTGGTCCTGGGGGCCTGCACGCCCGAGAACGGCCCCACCATGCGCCCGGGCGAGGACTGCCTGCGATGTCACGGCGGGTCGCCCTACGGCGACCAGGGCCAGGAGGTGCGGCCCGCGACCGCCTGGAGCCTGGCCGGCACGGTCTACGCGACCGAGGACGCCAGCGCGGACGCGGGCGTCGAGGGGGCCGACGTCCAGGTGACCGACGCCAGCGGCTTCGCCTTCACCCTGCACACGAACCTGGCCGGGAACTTCTACTCGGCCGAGAGCGTGAAGTTCCCGCTCCAGGTCTGCGTGAGTCGGCACGGGTCGGTGCAGTGCATGGAGGGGCCGGCGCCCAACGGCGCCTGCAACCACTGCCACGCCCAGCCCCCCCAGGGGGAGGCGGCGGGGCGCATCGCGGCGCCGTAGCGGCCCGGCCGCGCGGCGGGCTCGCCCGGCGCCGCGGGCGCCGGCTCATGGACCGGAGAGCGTGACGACGATGGGCCCCGACACACCGCGGGCGCCGTCGTGGACGTGCGCCGCGGTGGGGCTGGCCAGGCCGGAGGTGAG
>JAJYHA010000068.1 GCA_021784995.1 Myxococcales bacterium | reverse complement strand
GCCGCCTCGTCCGGACAAACCCCGTCCAAGCCGTAGGCGGCCTCGACGGCGGACCAGGCGGAGGCCGGTGATATCGTCATGTCCTGAAGGAGACGCAGGGCCACGACGTCGGGCGTGTAGATCGCGGCGCAGGCGTTGGTGCCGTCGCCGTCGATGTCCGACTCGCCCTGGACGGACACCGCGGACCGGAAGGGCTGCGTCCCGCCGGCGCTCCCCTGGGGGGTGGCCTGGTAGCAGCCGTAGGTGTTGCCCTCGACCACCCAGTCGATGGCGTTGGCGATCAGCTGGTCGGCGGGGATCCAGGCGTGCTTCGAGGTGCCGGCGCCCGCCGCCAGGACGCAGGTCTTGGGGAGCAGGCCCGTCGCGAAGTACATCCCCATCGTCTTGCCGTCGCCCGTGGCGCCGGCGTTGTTGGCGACCGTGGTCGGGATGGTGCGCTCCGACTGACGCAGCGTCTGCTGCGCCTTGTAGAGCGCGTTCACGTTGGTCGGCAGCTCGCTGTACTTGGCGCGCAGCTGGTACTTCAGGAAGTTCGGGATGGCCACCGCCGCCAGGATGCCGATGATCGCCACCACGATCATGAGCTCGATCAGGGTGAAGCCTCTGCTGGACGACTTCTTCATGGGTCTCTCCTTCATTGGGTCGGCGCATCCACGGCGGCGCACCGGCCGGGGATGCGAAGACCGTGGTTGTCGGTCATCGCCTGTTCCGGGAGCCCTCCAAGCGAAAGGGGTGCCAAGACTGCCGCGCTGCCTAACCTGCCGGGACCTGGGCCGTCCGTGCCGTCCCGGGGTGACCAGGAACGTCACCCGCGGTGATCGGCTGACGTTTTTCGTCATCGCCCGCGACGCCGCGGTCCGCGCGCGCTGCGGCGGTTTTGACATCACCACGGTGCACCCCCATCATGCCTCGCGATGATCCTGAGGACCGAGGGGCTGACCAAGACCTTCGACCTGCGGCCCGGGAAGCGGCTGACGGCCGTCGACGACCTCTCCCTCACCGTGGAGCAGGGCGAGATCTTCGGCTTCGTGGGGCCGAACGGCGCCGGGAAGACCACCACCATCAAGATGCTCATGGGGTTGATCTTCCCCACGCGCGGCCGCGCCTTCGTCTTCGACGCGCCGATCCCCTCGGCCGCGTCGAAGGCCAGGATCGGCTACCTGCCGGAGAACCCGGCCTACCACGAGTTCCTGACCGGCGCCGAGGCGCTGCGCTTCTTCGCCACGCTGGCGGGCGTGCCGCGCGCGCTGCGCGGGGAGCGCTGCGGCGAGCTGCTCGAGCTGGTGGGGCTGGGCGGCGCGGCCGACCGCCAGCTCCGGAAGTACTCGAAGGGGATGCAGCAGCGGCTCGGCATCGCGCAGGCGCTCGTCTCCGACCCGGCCTTCGTGGTCCTCGACGAGCCGATGAGCGGGCTCGACCCCATCGGACGGAAGGAGGTGCGGGACCTCATGCTGGAGCTGAAGCGGCGCGGCAAGACCGTCTTCTTCTCCACGCACATCCTCCCCGACGTCGAGACGCTGTGCGACCGGGTCGGGATCATCCTCGGAGGGCGGCTGCGCGACGTGGGGCGCCTCGGCGAGCTGCTCTCGGCGCGGGTGCGCTCGATCGAGCTGACCGCCGTGGTCCCCGACGGCGCGCGCGAGGCGCTCGCGCGCGGCCGCGCCATCGCCCGGGACGGGGCGACGCTCACCGTCGTCTTCGACGACCAGGGCGCGGCCGACGCCGCCGTGCGGGCCGTGGTCGCGGCGGACGGGAGGGTGGTCTCGCTGACGCCCGACCGGGAGACGCTGGAGGACTTCTTCCTGCGCCGGCTGGAGCAGGAGGGCGGCGGCGCCCCCGCCGCCGCCGACGCGGAGCCCCGGCGCGCGATCTCGTGAGCGCGGAGCTCCCGCCACCGCTCGCCGCGCTGGCCGCCGTCTGGTCGGCGCTCCTGGGCGCCGCCGTGGGCAGCTTCCTCAACGTGGTGGTGGCCCGGCTGCCGGCGGGCGAGTCCGTCGTGCGGCCGCGCTCGCGCTGCCCGCGCTGCGGGACGCCCATCCGCGGGCGCGACAACGTCCCGTTGGTCTCCTGGTTCCTGCTGCGGGGCCGCTGCCGCGCGTGCGGGGGCCGCATCTCCGCCCGCTATCCCCTCGTGGAGGCGCTGGGCGCCGCCCTCGCCCTCGTCGCGTTCGCCCGCCACGGCCTCTCCTGGGCGGGCGGGTGCGAGCTGATCTTCGCCGCCGCGCTGCTGGCGCTGGCGCTCATCGACCTCGACACCTGGCTCCTGCCGCACGCCATCACGTGGCCCCTCGCCGGCGCCGGGCTCCTGGCGTCGGCCGCGGGGTGGACGGCCGCCGGCTCCCTGCGCGCCTCGGCCTGGGGCGCCGGCGTGGGCTTCGCCGCCTTCGCGGCCGTCTCCCGGCTCGGGGAGAAGGTCCTGAAGCGGGAGGCGCTCGGGTTCGGCGACGTGTGGCTGCTGGCGGGGATCGGCGCGTGGCTGGGGATCGCCGCCCTCCTGCCGGTCGTGCTCCTCGCGTCGCTGCAGGGATCGATCGTCGGCGTCGCGCTCGTCGCCCTCGGGAAGGGCCAGCCGGGGCCGCCCGACCCGGCGGGCGCGGACGCGCCGCCGCCCGGCGCGCCGCGGCAGGACACGGAGTGGGTCCCGCCCAGGAACGCCGTGCCCTTCGGCCCCTTCCTCGTCGCCGGCGCCCTGGAGTGGCTCTGGGCGGGGAAGCTCCTCGCGCGGCTCGTCCCGGCCCTGGCGCCGTTCCTCTGACGTGCGCGCCTCGCCCCGGACCGTCCTCTTCCTGCACGCGCTGGCGCTCGCGGCGCTGGCCGTGCTCGTCCTCCTGGCGCTCGGCCTGCCGGCCGTGGTCCGCGGCCGGTTCGGCGCCGCCACGCTGGTCGCCCTCGCGCTGGCGCTGGGGATGGTGCTGCTGGTCGCCGGCGCGGCGATGCTCTTCCGCGGCGTGGCGCGCCCGGTGGACCGGCTGCTCGTCGCGGCGGCCCGCCTCGAGCCCCGCGGCGCGGCGGCGCGCGACGATCTCCCGGTGCTGGGCGAGCCCGGCGAGGCATCGGGCCCGGCCCTCGAGCGCGCCGCGGTGGCCTTCGAGCGGCTCGTGGGCGCGCTCGCCGCCGAGCGGGGCGAGCTCGCCGCC
>JAJYHA010000287.1 GCA_021784995.1 Myxococcales bacterium | reverse complement strand
GTTCGCCCGGCTCGGGCTGGGCCGCCAGGGCAACCTGCTCGCCCTCCAGGGCGAAGAGCGGCTTGCGCCCCGCCGCCTCGCGCCGGCGGTTGTCCTCCGCCAGCGCGGCGCCCAGCGCCGCCGGCTCTCGCACGAAGGCCTCGGGCATGAGGAATCGCTCCGCGCCCTGCGCCGCCACCTCCGCGAGCGCCAGCGGCCGATCGACGCCAGCCAGGATCTCGTAGGCGACCTCCGCCGGAGGCGGATACTTCCTCCCGCGGCGCTCCTCGCCCTCCTCGCGGCGGCGGGCGCGACCCTCGCCACGCCCCTCGCCGCGTCCCGTGCTGCGCGCCATGTCACGCGACGGCGTCGGGTGGCGCTCCCGCGGCCGGTAGGCGACCTCGTCCGCCGGCGGCGGCTCGAGGAGCCCCTCCAGCCCGGCCGGATCCTCGTCCAGCCCCCACTCGGCGAGCGCGAAGGTGCCGGGCTGCACGGCGATGACGCGCCGGTCGGTGTGCGGGAGCCGACAGTGCGTCGCGAGCTGACCGCCCATGACCTCCTCGGGGATCTTCCCGACGTGGTCGAGCAGGCTCTCGCGCACTGCGATCTCGGCGATCTTCCTGAAGTGGAGAGGTTTTCCCTCGCGCCGGAGCACTTCGATGGCGGCTTCGGTGAAGGTCATTCAGTTCCTGATGGTTGTCGAAATCCGTAAGCCCTCTGAGGGCTTATATGGGCCGGTCAGTTTCGTGCGCGGACGGCCGCCTGTCAACGTTGAAAGCGGCCCCGCGAGCAGGCATGGATGATCGGGCCCATGGTTCACGTCAGGATCGGGAGCACGTGGAAGCAGGACCCTGCGCTGCGCGCCGCGCTCGCCGCCGGCGGCGCGACTGCCGCCGAGGCCGCCCGCGGCGCCGTCGACGCGATCGTGGTGGAGGTGGACGGGATCGACCTCGGGGCCGGACGGGCCGAGGGACCGCTCCTGGCGGGCGTGGGGGCCCTGGGCGAGGCCGTCCTCCACCTCCTCGGAGGCAACCCGCGCAGCCACGTGCACTTCGGCGACGGTGGCGTGGAGCTGGTGCTGACCCGCCGCGGCGCGGGCGTCCTGCTCACGGTGGTGTCCCTCGGACGGCCCGGCCGCGTCCTGGCGCGCGACGTGGAGGTCGACCTGGCCGAGCTGGCCGGCGTGGTGCGCGACACCGCGCGAGCGCTCGTGCGGGAGGTCCACGAGCTCCACCCGGCGACGGCCCCGATGACGCGGCCGCTGGCCGAGGTCTCCGCGCGCCTCGAGCGGGCACGCCCGGTGCCGGCGCCCCTCCCCATCCCCGCGATCGGCGGCGATGGCACCCACCTGTCGCCCCAGCGCCCCGACGGGCCCTCCTGCGCCTTCGAGCTGCGCGACGCCGAGGACCTCGTGTCCTCCTACCAGGGCGGCCCGGCCGACCTCGGGTCGCTGCTGGCGCCGGGGCGCGTGGTGCTGCGCGACGCGGCGGGGCTCTCGCGGATGAGCCTGGAGGGTCCGCCGTTCCTGGCCCTGCGCGACCTGGTCTCCTTCGCGGGCTCCATCGCCGACGCGGTCCGGCGCGGCGAGCCCACCGCCGCCGTCGAGCTCGCCGCGCCCGGCCGCCACGCCACGGTCGCGCTCGAGGTCGATCTCCGGAGCGGCGACCTGATCTGCGACGGCAACCGACGGCCCTGTCCTCCCCTCCCGCTGGCGCGAGCGCTCTGCGAGGCCGCGGTGGACCTGTGCGGCGTGGTCGTGGCGCGGAACCCCTGGCAGGAGCGCAACGGCTGGATCACCGCGCTCCGGGGCGACGCCGCCGAGCGGCTCTCGCTCGTGGAGGAGCTCCGCGCAGGCGACGTCGTCGCCGCCCCCCCGGGCGCGCCGGTCCGGCACCGCCCGACGCGTCCGCTCACGCGCGCACCGCTCGCCCCGGGACGGCTGCGGCGCGTGTCGTTCCAGCGGTCGTGGGAGGCCGACGTGGGAGCCCCGGCGGCGGGCGCCGCGCTCGCCCTCTGCGGAGACGTGCTCGTCGCCGCCGGGCGGGTCGCGGTGCTGGGCCTCGATCCGGCCAGCGGCGAGGAGCGCTGGCGGCGACCGGGCGCCGCCCTGGCGTCGGTCGTGCCGGGGTCGGTCTTCGTGGCCGACGAGGAGCGGCTGACCGCGCTCGACGGGGTGACCGGACGCGAGCGGTGGTCGGTCCCGACCGCCGCCCTCCCGCACGGCGTTCCCCGCGACGTGGTGCGGGCGGCGGGCGGCCTGGCGGTGGTGGTGGCGCCCGGAGAGGTCGCCGCCCTCGAGCCCGGCCGCGCCCGCGTGGCCTGGCGCTTCGCGCCGCCCTCGGCCCTCCGTTTGACGGCCACGGCGATCGGGCCGCTGCTCCTGGTCGGCACCGACGCGGGCTTCCTCTACGGGCTCGAGGCGGCCTCCGGCCGCGCGCGCTGGCGGCTCCACCTGCCCGGCCCCCCCGCGGCGGCGCCCGCCGGCCACGCGGACGCATGCCTCGTGGTCTGCGTGACCGCGCTGGGCGGGTCGCTCCTGGCGCTCGATCCGGCGACGGGGCGGCGTCGCCTGGAGGTGCCGCTCGACGTGACGCCCACGGGTGGGGCGGCGTCCTTCGCGGGCCTGCTCGGGATCCCGGGCACCGTGGCGGGCGACCCCGTGGTGACGGCGGTCGATCCCGCCGGGCGCGTCGCGTGGTCGGACGCGCCGCCCTTCGGGCCGGGGACGCTCGCCGTGGCGCCCACGCGCACGCGGCTGCTCGTCAAGGCGTCGGACGGCACCTGCGCCGCCCTCGACCGCGGCGGCGCCACCGCCTGGGCGCGCACCGAGCGCTGCGAGCACCCTCCCCCCACCAACGCGGCGCCGATCGTCGCGCGCGGGATCGCGCTCGTCCCCGCCGAGCAGGTGGACGTGCTCGACGAGGCGACGGGCGAGCGCCTGGGTCGCGCGCCGCTCCTCGCGCCGATCCGGCTGGTGGGGGACGCCGAGCTGCGGGCGTGGGGCCTCGACGCCGAGGGGATCGTGACCGCCTGCCGCCTCCAGCGCCACCTCAGCGTGCTGTGAGCCGCGGGCGGGCGCCCGGCTGCGCCGTCAGACGCCGAGGAAGAGTCGCCGGGCGAAGTTGAGGGCCAGCGGGGCGTCGAAGATCTTCTGCGCCGCGGCCGCGACGTCGTAGGCCA